>DAOTXG010000381.1:0-17139 GCA_034435515.1 Anaerolineales bacterium | reverse complement strand
GCCTCCCCCTGGGCCGGAGAGACCCTTGCGCTGTTCAGGGCGACAGGCTAACCGACGGCGGATTGCAAATCCGCCGTCGGTTAGCCTGTCGCCCTGAACAGCGCAAGGGTCTCTCCGGCCCAGGGGGAGGCGCTTCGGCTCCGCCTCAGCGTGATAGGGGGGCAATTCGCCGGGCAACCTCGCCATTGGCTTTTCGGCTTACTTGACTATAATATCCCCCAATCATTTTAGTTTTCGGGAGTGGTTTTATGCGCCTGATTACCCGCGCCGATTGGGATGGTCTGGTCTGCGCCGTCCTGCTGTCCTCCGTCGAGCACATCGAGGCGATTCAGTTCGCCTACCCCAAGGACGTGCAGGACGGCAAGGTGAACGTGCCGCCGAACTCGATTATCGCCAATCTGCCTTATCACCCTAACTGCGAAATGTGGTTTGACCATCACTCGTCCGAGGAGATATTGGGCGCGCCGATGGCAGCCTTCACCGGCATCAAGGGGCGGTTCGGCCCGGCCCCCAGCGCGGCGCGGCTGATCTACGACTATTACGGCGGCGACATCAAGTTCGGACGCTTCAAGGAACTGTTGGAGGCGACCGACCGGGTGGACAGCGCCCAACTCACGCTGGACGACGTGCTCAATCCGGAGGGCTACGTCCTGCTGGCTTATACACTCGACCCGCGCTCCGGCCTCAAGGACCTCGAACTGCAGATGTATTTCATGCTGATGATCGACTGGCTGCGGCGCAAGTCGCTCGAAGAGATTCTGAACATCCCGGAAGTGCGGCTGATGACCGAGAGCCTGCGCGCCAACGACCAGGCCTTCCGCGAGGCGCTGCTCAAGCATTCCTACATGGATGGCAACGTCGTCGTCACCGACTTCCGGGGAGTGGAGGATGTGCCGCCGGGCAACCGCTTCCTGGTCTACACCCTCTTCCCCGACGCCAACGTCTCGGCGCGGCTGTGGGACGGCAAGGAGGGGACGATCAGCACCATCTCACTCGGGCACAGCATCTTCAACCGCACCTGTAAGACAAACGTGGGGCAACTCCTGGCCGAGTACGGCGGCGGCGGGCACATCGGCGCGGGCACGGCGCAATTTCCGAAGGAAGAGGCCGAGGAGAAGTTCAGGGAGATTATCCGGCGGTTGAAAGAAGGGGGGTAGAGACATTCTGCCCTCTGCGTTATAATCCCTCCCATCCGCCACGCGCAGAGCGTGGCTTTTTTGAGGGATTATGCTTGACAAACTCGCGGGCATCGAAGCCCGCTACGAAGAACTGAATCAACTCATGGCCGAGGGCGCGGGCGGCGATTACGCCAAAATCGCCGAGTACGCCAGGGAGCGCGCCGGCCTGGAAGAGATCGTCGGCGCCTTCCGCGCGTATCAGACCGTGCTCAAGGACCTGGAAGGCGCGCGCCAACTGCTGGCTGCGCCCGAGCCTGACCTGGCCGACCTCGCCGCCGAGGAAGTGCGCGGCCTGGAGAAACAGCAGATCGAGCTCGAAGCGCGGCTCAGACTGTTGCTCATCCCCAAAGACCCGCGCGACGAGAAAGACGTGATCATGGAAATCCGCGCGGGCGCGGGCGGCGACGAGGCGGGCCTCTTCGCCGCCGACCTTTTCCGCCTCTACACCCGCTACGCCGAGGCGCGCGGCTGGAAGGCCGAAATACTCTCGCAGAACGACACCGGCGTGGGGGGCTTCAAAGAAGTGATCTTCGAAGTGCGCGGCCAGGGCGCGTATTCGCGGCTCAAGTATGAGTCGGGCGTGCACCGCGTCCAGCGTGTGCCGGTGACCGAGGCCGCCGGGCGCATCCACACTTCCACGGCCACGGTGGCTGTCCTCGCCGAAGTGGATGAAGTAGATATTGACATCCCCGACCGCGACGTGAAGATGGATACCTACCGCTCGGCGGGCGCGGGCGGGCAGAACGTGCAGAAGAACGCCACCGCCGTGCGCCTCACGCACCTGCCCACCGGCCTCGTCGTCACCTGCCAGGACGAGCGCTCGCTGGTGCAAAACCGGATGCGCGCCCTGAGCATCCTGCGCGCGCGGCTGTACGAGATGGAAGTCGAAAAGCGCCAGCAGGCCGAAGCCGCCGAGCGCCGTTCGCAGGTGGGCACGGGCGAACGCAGCGAGAAAATTCGCACCTACAACTTCCCGCAATCGCGCGTCACCGACCACCGTCTCGGCCTCTCGTCCTATAACCTGCCGGCCGTGATGGACGGCGCCATTGACCAGTTCGTTGACGAGCTCATCGCCCGCGACCAGGCGGAGAAACTGGGCGCCGGGGTGGTGAAGCCGGCTTCCGGCGGCGAAGAGGATGAGGACTAGTCCTAAAGCCTCGCAGACCCCCGAAGCGGAGCGACGGGGGCAAATCCCAAATCCCAATTTCCAAACGGGCGCGGGATTGTTGCTCCAGGCAGCGCGTGGGCTGGCGGAAGCCGGTGTTGACGCGCCGCGTTTAACTGCGGAAGTCCTGCTTGCCCACGTCCTGGGGATCACTCGCACCCAACTGTTGTCCCGCCCAGAGCGCCAACTCTCTGCCGAGACACTGGCCCCATTCCAAAGCCTGGTCTCACGGGCCGCGCAGGGCGAGCCGCTCGCCTACCTCACCGGCCGCCGCGAATTTTACGGCCTGGATTTCCTCGTGGACTCGCGCGTCCTCGTCCCCCGCCCCGAAACCGAACTGCTCGTTGACTTCGCCCTCACGCTCCACGCTCCACGCTCCACGCTCCACATCCTCGACATCGGCGCCGGTTCAGGTTGTATTGCCATCACCCTTGCCCTTAAACTCCCCGCCGCCCGCGTCACCGCCATAGACATCTCCCCAGAGGCCCTCGCCCTCGCCCGCCTCAACGCCGAAAGGCACGGCGTTTCCAACCGTGTCACCTTTATTCAAAGCGACCTCCTCTCCAATCTCCAATTCTCCAATCTCCAATCTCCAGTCTCTAATCTCCAATCTCTAATCTCCAATCTCCAATCCCCAATTACCAATTACCAATTACTAATCGCCAATCTGCCCTACATCCCTTCAGATGAACTCCCCCGCCTCCCCGTCGCCCGCCACGAACCTGCGCTTGCGCTCGACGGCGGCCCGGACGGCCTGGCTCTCATCCGCCGCCTGCTGGCCGACGCGCCGCGCCTGATGGCCTCGCGTGGCCGCCTGCTGCTCGAAATCGGCGCAGCCCAGGGCGAAGCCGCCGCCGCCCTCGCCCGCGCAGCCTTCCCCTCGGCGCAAATAGAAATTCACCAGGACCTGGCCGGCCACGACCGCCGCCTCGATATCTTTCTCACTGATTACTAATTACTCCTTACTGCTCACTCCTACTGCTTACGACTTGCTGCCTCCTGCTTACTTCTATGCTCAAGCCTCTCCACTTCATCGGCGAACCCATCCAGGCCGAATTCGATCAGCCGCCCGCGCTGGAGAAAAAGCCCGGCTGCCCGAACCGCTTCGTCTGGCGCGGCGAGACTTATGCGATTGTCGAAACGTTGAGCGAGTGGCATGATTACGGGCGCAAGGGCCGGATGGCGAAGAATATGCAGCCCGCCCACGCCGCCGTCGCCGCCCGGCGCGGCTCGTGGGGCGTGGGCTGCTTCTACTTCCGGGTGCGCACCACGAACAAGCAGATTTTCGAGCTCTACTACGACCGCGCGCCGAAGGGGTCGGATAAGCGGAAGGGGGAGTGGGTTTTGGTCAGCGAGTTGAGGGAAGTGACGGGTGACAAATGACGAGTGGCAGGTGACAAGTGCCAGGTGGCAGGTGACAAGTGACTGGCGGCAGCCATTGGCGAAGATTAGCGTCCATTCGCAGATAGAATTTTGGGGTTTGGACGCTTCGCGTGGGATTTGGGATTTCTCAAGAGTTGGGCTTTTCCATGATTAAGTTAGCTGCTTTCGACCTCGACAACACCCTCATCGGCCCCGGCCTCACACTCTCGCCGCGCGTCAAGGAGGCCGTCGCGCGGGCGATGGCCCAGGGCGTGATCGTCACCATCGCCACCGGGCGCGGCCCCTCGCCCACCGACCAGTTCGCCGCCGCGCTGGGCCTGGCCGCGCCGCTGATTTGCTTTCAGGGCGGCATCGTGTACGATTATCGGGCGCGGCAAATCCTGCACGAGGCGCGCCTCGACCCGGCGGTTATCCCAATCATCGCGCGCCTGGCCGAGGCGCGCGGCTGGAACCTCCAGTTCGAGACGCCGACGATGGTCTACCTGCCGCGCGAGTCGAACCACCCGGAAGAAATCATGAACCTGCTGCGCGTCGCCAACTGGAAGCGCGTGAATGACTTTATGACCGATTTGCCCGAAGTCCCGCACAAATTCATCCTCTCCGTTCACGACCCGGCCGAGCGCGACGCGCTCGCCGCCGAGCTGCGCGCCAGTTTTGACTCTGAACTGGCGAAAATCACCGTCGTCCCCTCGCACCCGATCCTGGTCGAGGGCCTGCCGCACGGCATGAGCAAAGCCGTCGGCCTCCAGTGGCTGGCCGCGCATTTCGGCCTGGCGCGGGACGAGATCATGGCCGTGGGCGACAACGACAACGACGCCGAAATGCTGGCGTGGGCCGGCCTGGGCGTCGCCATGTCAGACGGCAGCCCGGCCGCTCTGGCTGCTGCCGACGCCACGGTCCCGCCTGTTTCTCAAGATGGCGCGGCAGCGGCGGTTGAACGTTATCTCCTCGCGTGACAGACCGCCTGGTGATTATTCACATCTCTGGCTCCCGCCGGATTACAAATCCGGCGGCGGATTGCAAATCCGCCGCGAGCGCAATTTGCGTGCAATCACCGGACAGGCAGCCGAGATTAGAGAGGGTCATTGGGATTTGATGAAGACCGAAGTCCTCCCCGCCACCGACCCCAGCGCCCTCCGCTATGCCGCCGACGTGCTGCGGAATAACGGCCTCGTCGCCTTCCCCACCGACACGGTCTACGGCGTCGGCGCGCTCGCCTTCAAGCCTGAAGCCGTCCAGCGGCTGTACATCGTCAAAGGCCGCTCCACCGACAAAGCCATCGCCGTGCTCGTCGCCCGCAACTCTGACCTGCTCCGCGTGGCGAAAGAGCTCACGCCCGCGGCCCAGCGGCTGGCGCTGAAATTCTGGCCCGGCCCCGTCACGCTCGTCGTGCCGAAACATCCTGACCTGCCCAAGGCCGTCAGCGCGCTGCCGACGGTCGGCGTGCGCCTGCCGGACCACCTGGTGGCGAAGAAACTGCTCGAACTCACCGGCCCGCTGGCCGTCACCAGCGCCAACCGCTCCGGCGGGCCGAGTTCGCTAACCGCGGCCGCGGTGCTGGCCCAACTCAACGGGCGCATCGACCTCGTCATCGACGGCGGCCCCGCCCCGGGCGGCGTCCCTTCCACCGTCGTGGATTGCACCGGGGCGCAGCCAGTCATCCTGCGCGAGGGGCCCATCAGCGCGGCGGACATCGAACGAGCGGTGAGTTAGAGTGATGAGTTAGAGTATGGAGTTAGAGTCATGCAAAATAGACGCGGCGCACTGATCCCTGGCCTTCTCCTCATCCTCTTCGGCGCGTGGCTGCTCGCCCAAAATCTGGGCGTGCCCCTGCCCGACCTCGGCGCCCTCTGGCCGGCCATCCTCGCTGCCTTTGGCCTGGGGCTCCTCCTCCAGTACTTCCTCGGCGGGCGCCGGCGGCAGGACGACGGCCTGGTTTTTACCGGCGTCGCCGCAGCCCTCGTCGGCGCGTTCTTCTTCGAATTTACGCTCGGGCGGCTGCCCTGGCGCGAGATGAGCCGTTTCTGGCCGGTGTTTGTCATCATCGGCGGGTTGGCCTTCCTCGCCCAGTGGCTTGTCAATCCGGCCCAGCGCGGCCTCCTCATCCCGGCGCTCCTGGCGCTGCTCGTCGGCCTCGTCGCCCTCACCTTCACCCTCAATCTGGCCAACCCGGCGCTCGTGGCGCAGGTGACCAAACTCTGGCCCCTCGCTCTCGTCCTCTTCGGCCTGGGCCTGCTCGCCTCGTACTTCTTCCGTGAGAGCCGTTCCCGTTAGAGCGTATTTCTCGACGACTTACGCCATACGCAATACGTAATACGTATTGCGTATGGCGTATTGCGTAAGAACATGCGCATTGGCATTGACGCCAGCCGGGCCGCCGTCGCGCGGCGCACCGGCACCGAGAGTTATTCGCTTAATTTGATCCGGGGACTGCTCGACTGCGGCCCGGCCCACGACTTCATTTTGTACTTCCGTGATGCGCCTCGCCCTGGCCTCTTTTCCGGCGGGACTCATCGGGTCATCCCGTTTCCCCGGTTGTGGACTCACGCCCGGCTGTCCCTGGAGCTGCTCACTGCTCCCCGACCCGACGTGCTTTTCGTCCCCGCGCACGTCCTGCCCCTGGTTCATCCGCTGCCGGCGGTGGTCACTGTCCACGACCTGGGCTACCGCTATTTTCCGGAGACCCACCTGCTTTCACAGCGCCTCTACCTGGACTGGGCCACCCGCTTCTCCGCCCGTTCTGCCGCCCGCGTCATCGCCGATTCGCTGGCGACCCAAAATGATCTCGTCCGCTTCTATTCCATCCCGCCCGAAAAAGTCGCCGTCGTCTATCCGGGCCGCGACGAGTCGCTGCGGCGCGTGGATCCCGCCGCCGTCCGCGCCAAATACAACCTGCCCGGCGGCTATCTCCTCCACGTCGGCACCCTTCAGCCGCGCAAAAACCTCCTGCGCCTCATCGAGGCTTACGGCGCATTACGTTTTACGTTTTACGCCGAGCCTCCCGCGCTCGTCCTCGCCGGTCGCCCCGGCTGGCTTTCGTCGCCCATTCTGGCTCAGGCCAAAAAATTCCCCGACATCCGCCTCCTCGACTACGTCCCGGACGAAGACCTCGCCGGTCTCTATTCGGGCGCGGCGGCCTTCGTCTTCCCCTCCCTCTACGAAGGTTTCGGCTTCCCCGTGCTGGAGGCCATGGCCTGCGGCGCGCCGGTCATCTGCTCGAACACGTCGTCGCTCCCCGAAATCGCCGGGGACGCCGCGCTCCTGGTGGATCCGGCTGATACTGCGGCGTTAGCCGCTGCGATCACGCGCCTGCTCTCCGACGCCGAACTGCGCGCGGCGCTCGTCGCCAAAGGGTACGAACAAGTCAAGAATTTTTCCTGGGCGAAAGCGGCGCGCGCGACGCTGGAGGTGTTGGAGGCTGTCAAACGTAAAGCGTCAAACGTAAAGCGTCAAACGTAAAACGCCATACCCGATACGGAACACGCAACACGCAATACGCAATACGTAATACGCAATACGTACATTCTTCACCCGACGCCTCACGCCAATGCCTCCCCTCGTCCACATCCTCGGCATCCCGATACACGCTGTCACTATGCCTGAAACGCTGGCCTGGATTGAGCAGGCCATTCGGGCGCGCGCGCCGCAGCAGATTTGCACGGCCAACCCGGAGTTCCTCATGGCGGCCCAACACGACCGCGAGTTTGCGGAAGTGCTCCAGCGCGCCGATCTCGTCCTGCCCGACGGCGTCGGCCTGCTGTGGGCGGCGCGCTGGCTCGGCGCCGCCCTGCCCGAGCGCGTGGCTGGCTCGGACTTGATCTACCGGATTGCCGAGCGGGCCGCGCAAAAAGGTTGGCGGCTCTATTTCCTGGGGGCGGGAGAAGGCATCGCGCAAATGGCGGCAGACACGCTCCGGGCCAGGTATCCCGGCCTGACGATCGCCGGGACTTTTGGGGGCAGTCCCAGGGTCGAAGAGGAAGAGGCCATCGTCGCGCGAGTGAAAGCGGCGCGGCCGGACCTCCTGCTCGTCGCCTACGGCGCGCCCGCGCAAGACAAATGGATCGCGCGCAACAAGGCGCGGCTGGGCGCGCCGGTGAGCCTGGGCGTGGGCGGCGCGTTCGATTTTGTGGCCGGGGCGGCCCGGCGCGCGCCGGCCTGGATGCGGCGGGCGGGCGTCGAATGGCTGCACCGGTTGTGGCGTCAGCCCTGGCGCACCAAGCGAATTTTCACCGCAGTCGTCCTCTTTCCGCTGGCGGTGCTGCGCCAGGGGCATCGGTTCTTATAGACAACCGGCTAAAATTCATAGACATTTGTACTGATTCTGGGCCAAACGCTTGCGTCGGGAGGCCAAACTTGCTATCCTGATGATAGAGGATAGAAGGAGGGCAAAGCCATGTCCAAGAAAATCCGCGTTGCCATTCTCGACGACCACCAGAGCATCATTGACGGCTATCTCTACCGGCTGAGCCGGGCCCCGGAAATTGAGGTAGTTGGCACGGCGCTGAACGGCGAGGACCTGGAGGCCCTGCTCGCCCGCTGCGCAGTGGACGTGCTCATGCTCGACGTCAACGTCCCCACCTCGCGCACCAACGCCAACCCGTACCCGATTCTGCACACGATCCCGCGCTTCCTCCAAATGTGCCCCAACCTGGAAGTGCTGGTGATTTCGATGCACTCGGAGCGCGCGTTGATTAAGGCGGTGATGGAAGCCGGGGCGAACGGCTACATCCTCAAGGACGATCAGGCGGCGATCCGCGACCTGGGGGCGATTGTGCAGACGATCGCGCACGGCGGCGTTCACTACAGCGAGCCTATTCACCAACTGCTGCTCCGGCAACGCCGCGGCGACAACGAGCCGCTCCTGACGGCCCGGCAGCTGGAAGTCTTGTCGGTGTGCGCCGCCTACCCCGACGCCTCCACTGCCGAGCTCGCGCGCCGGCTGAACGTGGCCCATTCCACCGTGCGCAATTTGCTCTCCAGCGCTTACCTCCGGCTGGGCGTCGCCCACCGCACCACGGCGGTTGCCAAAGCCCGGCAGTTGGGCCTGATCACCCCGGAGCCGCCGGCAGGGCCATCCCCAGGCTCGCCAACAACTCGCGCACCGGCCTGACCTGATCCTCCAGCAGGGCCGCCAATTCTTCGCTCCGGCGGAGCGGGATGCGCTTCAGCCTTTCTCTGGCCCGCTCGTAACGGCCAAGCAATTGATAGACGCCGTAACTGACCGCGCCGCAGCGGATGAGAATCGTCTGCGCCTCGGCCAACGCTTCTGGATCGGGCAGCGCCCGGCGCAGCGCGAGGAACCGCGCCCGGTCGGGGTGCTCCACCACCTGCGCGAACAGGATCGGCAGCGGCGAGCGGCCCAGCGTCCAATCCGGATTCGCCGGGACGGCCATCGCGTCGTGCAAGTCGTCGTGAATCTGGATCATCTCGCCGTACAGGCCGCCTAACTGCCTGAGTTGCTCAGCCGTCTCAGCCTCAGCGCCTCCAAGCAGCGCGCCGAGGTGCAAAGCCGCGCCGAAGAAGGGCGCGCTTTTGGTTTCGACCACGCGCCAGTAGGCGGCTTCGTCCGCCGGGTTCTGCGCGTCCCACTGCTGGCCGAGGGCGGTCGTCCACGCCGCCGCGTTCAGGCTGCGCAGCGCGGCCAGTTGCACGGCCGGCGGCGCAGTGCTGCGCGCGATGGCCTCCAGCGCGGCGGCTTGAAAACCGGCGGCGAGGTTTGCCACGACGGGCGCGCTGAGGCGGTGGTGCTCCCCGCGCGGGTCGGCGTCCAGCAGGTCGTCAATCAAGATGAGGCTGATTTTCAGGCAGGCTATCGCGGCGACCGCCGGGAGGGCCTGCTCGGCCCGTCCGCCGACGGCCTCGCACGCCAGCCGGGGCAGGCGCCAGGTCTTATCGTCTTTGGCGGCGGCGCGCTGGAGCAGCCCCCCCATTTCGGGCCACGCTTGCGCGAGGGGCAAACTCAACAACCAGTCGAGTACGGTCGAACTAGCCGGGGAATTCACCACAGCAGCCAGTCAAGGTCGAACGCCGAAAGCTGTTCCCGGGTGGCCTGAGTCAAACTGATCAGGCACGCCAGGTAGCCCTCGGCCACACGAGTTGAGCGGAGCTGCGTGTAAAAGGCTTGCATTGTAAGTGACATAGTAGTAATCTCCTGTGAGCGGAATGATAAAGATGTGTTCAGCGTAAATGGACTGGAAGCCGTAATCCAGCGGCTGCCGCTTGAGCTAATTCAAGCGCTGCTTGAATCCCTGCCAAAGAGTCATGAGCCGCTTCGGAGAGTTGCTGCGTTACTATCGTAGCCAGTGCTGGGACGCCGAAAACAAGAAATCGCTCACGCAGAGTCGACTCGGCGAACTCCTGGGACGGGCGCTCGGAGACATGGGCTACAGCGGGGCGGCAGTCAGCGAGTGGGAACGGGGCAAAAGCCGGATCAGTTATGACCAGCGCCGGGTGCTGGTCAACTTGCTGAAAGCGTTGCACGAGCAGGGCGGCCTGCGGACACTCAGGGAGGCCGATGCTCTGCTGTCAGCCGGGGACTATCGTTCGCTGGATAGAGATGAGCAGCGAGCTATAAAGCCAGATTGGGCAGAGAGGGGCGCCCTGGAAGACCGGCCTGCCAGGCCGGGCGGCCCCTGGCGGATGATAGCCTTGTTCCTGAGTGAATGGGTGCTCCGCTTGGCCGAGGCATTGGAGCAACTGAAATCCAGGGGAAGTAAAGGCTCATCAGATTGGACAGCTGGGCTATTGGAAGTCATGGGACGACCGTCACATCAGTGGTCGAGCGCGCAGGCGCTGCGCGCTATTGTCTGGACCGCGGTCTGGCTGCTCGGCTGGGGTCTAACCTTCCCTGTACTGCAGTGGCCTTTTGTCAATCGGGAGCAGGCTGAGTTGGCTGCCGCCGCCTATAGCGCCGGAGCGCTGATTGTCCCGATTTTTATCGGCGGACTGACGCGCACGCAGGAGGATGAATTTTGGAAACGTCAGCGTTCGGTGAAGACTTGGGCGTTGCGCCTCTTTACCCACCAGGGTGCTTTGATCGGGTTTACCGTGGGCTACATGATGGTCTTTATCGGAGCGTTGGCGGGACATTATCTGGCGCTGGGACGCGCCCCACGCTGGCTGGAGGGAATCATAGCCGCCTGGCCCATTATCCTGGGCTACGCGGCTGCCCGGCAAGTTCCTTTCAACCTTTGGCGAGCGTATGGTGGGTTGCGTTTCACCGCGTTGGACCTGATCCCATCTCTAGCGTTTGTCCTCTTCGGCCCTTTCTGGGCCGCCTTTTTCTACGCCTACCACCCGTGGCTGCTCTATGCGCCGGCCGGTCTCGCGCTCATTCTCTGCGCGCTCGGAATAGCGGCTGGATCGGCGGCCTGGCAGGCGCGCGCAGCCCAAACTCCGAAGCGAGTATCCCCCCATGGAGGCGACTGAGGCAATGTTCAAGCCTGTGCCCGCCCGCCTGCAAACCCTGATTGAGCAAATTCTAGCCTTATCTGTTCTGCTCACTCTCTGGCTGTATATCTTTACACTCTGGGTGCAATTGCCCTACCGGGGTTTCGATTGGGACTCTTCTACTGGCCGCGTGGTGCGGATTTACGTCGAGGGCGGCCTCCAGCCTGAGGATCGCCTGCTTCAAATCGGCCCGATCTCGGCGGCCGACTTCCAGAATGATCTGCGTCTCACGCTGTTGAACGACGCCCGACCCGGCCAGACGACGCCGCTGGTGGTCCAGCGTGGAAACCGGCAATTCACTCTGAACTGGCGACTACCGGGTTTCAATCGAGAAGAGTTTATCCAGGGGCGACTGCAAAACCAGTGGTGGCTGGCGCTCTTGTTCTGGGGCATTGGCGAACTGACTCTGCTCAGTGTGCGTCCTAAAGGCGCGCGCCAGCGGTTGCTGGCCGCCTTCAACTTTCTGTTGGCGCTTTGGCTGGGGGCGAGCCTCCTCTCGGGATGGCACATGAGGGGAAGCGCCATCCTGCTGCGTATGGTTGCCTGGCTGATAGCGCCGGTGATTTTGCACCTGCACTGGGTTTTTCCCGAACCGCTCAGGCCTTTGTCGGCCTGGGTCTGGCGCAGCTTCTACCTGTCCGGCGTCACGCTGGCCGGATTCGAATGGCTTCAGGCTTTGCCAACGCAAACCTACGCCCTGGGTGTTATTTTCGCAACGACCGGCAGCCTGATTTTGCTCGCCATCCATTTTGTCTTTCGCCCCGCCCAACGCCGGGACCTGACCCTCTTGCTGGCAACAGGCGGCTTGACCTTTTTGCCTCCGCTCGGCCTGGGGATCATGACTGTGTTGAGCATTCCCGTCTCGGTGAACAACGCCTCGGTTCTACTCTTCCTGCCTGTTTTGCCCCTGGGCTATTTCTACATCGCTTACCGCCGCCAACTCGGCGGCCTGGAATTGCGCGCCAATCGCCTCATCGCCATTTACATATTTCTCGCCGTCGTTGGCCTGATCGTTGCCATCGCCAATGGGTTGATCAATGCTTTCCTCACGCTCGAAGGCAGAGATTTCCTCGCGGATTTCGCCGTCCCGGTGCTGGCTGCCGGCGCGGCGCTGTTCGCCTTCCCTCGTTTTCAGCGCTTCGTCGAGCGCCGCTGGCTGGGCATACCGCGCGCCCCTGTGCGTTTGCTGGAGACCTATGCGAGGCGGGTCGTCACCACCCTCGACGTCCCAGGCCTGGTTCAACTGCTGACCGACAAAGTCCTCCCGAGCCTGCTTGTCCGCCAGTTTGCTTTTCTCAGCCTGGACGACGATAACCGGAGCACGCTGCTCTGTGCCTGGGGCGTGAAAGCGGAGCAGGTTCCGGGCGACCGCGAGGCTCCGGCCCTCCTCGCCCGGGCAGGGACCTACCATCCCCCTGACCTCGCGGACGAGGCGCCGGAGGCGCTCGCGTGGATCCGCCTCGTCCTGTCCCTGCGCCTCGGCGGCCGACCGATCGGCCTGTGGCTGTTGGGCCGCCGCGACCCGGACGATTTCTACTCCCAGGCAGAAATTCCAACCTTCCAGGCCCTGGCCGACCAGACGGCGATTGCCCTCTCGCACATCCAGCAGGCCGAACGCCTGCGCGCCGTATATCAGGCGGACATTGACCGCCACGAGGCCGAGCGGACGCGCCTGGCGCGCGAGCTGCACGACGACGTGCTCGGCCAGCTGGCGATGCTGGCCATGGTCGCCGGCGAACACACCCTGGCGCCGCGTTTTCACGAAGCCTATCAAACGCTCACCGGGCGCCTCCGCCAGACCATTACCGGCCTGCGCCCGGCGATGCTCGACTACGGCCTGCGCCCGGCGTTATGCCAGCTGGCGGACGAGTTGGCCGAGCGCACGGACGACCAGGTAAGCGTGCTGGTCGAGGCGCCGGAGGGCGACGCGCGCTATCCAGCGCACGTCGAGCAGCATCTGTACCGGATTGTGCAGCAGGCGTGCGAGAATGCGCTCAAACACGGGCGACCGCAGACCATTCGCATTTATGGGCAGCTCGAGGACGGGCAGGTCGATTTGACGGTGGAGGACGACGGCGTGGGATTTCCCATCAGTGTTCAGCCGGACCTGGCCCGGCTGCTGGCGCACAAGCATTTTGGCCTGGTGGGGATGTACGAGCGGGCGGCGCTCATCCGCGCGGCTATCCAACTCGACTCGAGCCCGGGGCGCGGGACGCGCGTGCGTGTGGCGTGGAACGCCGACAGCCGCGCGTAGAGACGTTCCGGTGGAACGTCTCCTCAGCACGGAGGGGGCGTCGACCAGAAACCGGTTTTCTCTGCCTCCTCAATGACAGATCCCGCTGCCCGTGTCGGTGAACGTCTTTCCCGCCTCGGGGACAAACTCCCACTCGTAGCCGGTCGGATGAAGCGTCAACTTCAGGACGCCGAACGCGTCGCGGTTGCGGACTTCACTGTTAGCGGCGGGCTTTCTCTGGAATGAACGGAGGCTGTGGCCGCCCGTCCCCACGACGAACTCGCGCAGGCCGCGCGCCGGGTCAGCGGCGCCGTTTGGGTCCTGCGGCGCAAACCGCTCGTAATCGTGGTCGTGGCCGTTGAGCACCACGTCCGCGTTGTAGTCGTAGAGCGCCTGCCAGAACGCCCGGTAGGTCGTGGAACTGCCGTGCTGGCCCGAGCTGAAGCGCGGATGATGCCAGTAGGCCAGGGTACAGGCGGCCGGATGCGCGGCTAAATCCGCGCGCAGCCACTGCTCTTGTGGCGAGCCGGCGCCGCATCCCCCGATTTCGCTGCAGTTGCTGTTGACGGCGATGATATGCCATGCGCCGAGGTCGTAACTGTAGTAGCCAGTGCTCGGATCTCCGGCCGCTGCGCCGAAGTACCCAAAATAGCCGGAAGCGCCGGGGGTATGGTAGTCATGATTGCCAGGCGAGGGGCGGATGCGCGCCTTATGGCGTCCCCACGACGGATCGTAGCAGTTGGCGAATTCATCCGCCGCGCCGTCACTGTAAGCATTGTCGCCCGCCGTGAACACCGTGCCAGGAATAGCGTCGAGCAGGGCCGCCGTGGCCTCATCGCCGGAACTAGAGCAGGAGGCGATGTCGCCCGCGCCGACTAACACTGCGTCAGGATCGGAGGTTGGGGTGGGCGTTGGCAGCGGCGTTCCGGTATCCGTTGCTGTCGGAGTGAGCGTCGGGGTATCGGTGGATGTTGGCGTAGCCGTCGGAGTTGCGGTCGGCGTTCCAGTATCCGTTGCCGACGGAGTGAGCGTCGAGGTGCTGGTGGGCGACGGTGGAGTCGTTGGGGTGGCGGTCGGCGAACTGGTAGGCGTGGCCGTGTGCGTAACCGTCGGGGTGAGCGTCGGTGTACTGGTGGGCGTAGCCGTCGGAGTTGTCGTCGGCGTGCGGCTATCGGTCGCCGTCGGAGTGAATGGCGAGGTACCGGTGGGTGAGGGAGTAGCCGTTGGGGTGGCGGTCGGCGAACTGGCAGACGTGGCCGTGTGCGTGACCGCCGGGGTGAGCGTCGGCGTACTGGTGGGCGTAGCCGTCGGAGTTGTCGTCGGCGTGCGGCTATCCGTCGCCGTCGGAGTGAATGTCAAGGTACCGATAGGTGAGGGAGCAGTCGTTGGGGTGGCGGTCGGCGAACTGGCAGGCGTAGCCGTGTGCGTGACCGCCGGGGTGAGCGTCGGCGTACCGGTGGGCGGAGCCGTCGGAGTTGTCGTCGGCGTGCGGCTATCGGTCGCCGTCGGAGTGACTGTCGGCGTACCAGTGGGTGAAGGAGTAGCCGTTGGGGTGACGGTCGGCGAACGGGCAGACGTGGCCGTGTGCGTGACCGTCGGGGTGAGCGTCGGCGTGCCGGTGGGCGTAGCCGTCGGAGTTGTCGTCGGCGTGCGGCTATCGGTCGCCGTCGGGGTGAATGTCGAGGTACCGGTGGGTGGCGGTGGAATCGTTGGGGTAGCGGTCGGCGAACTGGCAGGCGTGGCCGTGTGCGTGACCGTCGGGGTAGCGGTGGAGGTGGGTGTAGCCGTCGGCGGCGCACTCTGCAGGCTGAAAATCGCCGGCAAATACACAAAGGCCGTCGGAGTAAAGTCTGACAGGTTCGCGACGGCCCAGCCCTCGTTCGACATGGAGGCCAGCCCCACCAACAGCAGTGGAATCATCCACCGACTGGATCGTCCTATGCGGCGCCACTGTTTGACAGGTGTGCGATCACCGACGAGGCCGCTAAAAACTCCAGGAAAGTTAGAGCGAGGCCGAGACATGATCGGCTCCGGTTTAAGGGGATAGCTCTTCTCCAGGGGGTAGTATGGTTTTGGAAGGGTAGCGCCAGTCGGCGGCGTAGAAGCGCAGATATTCTACCACGTGCGCTGACCAATACTTCTCACTGTGGCCGCCCGGCCGGCGGATGTAGGTATGCTCGATCTTGAACCAGGTGAGCACCTGGTCAAGCCAGATGGAACTCTGGATTTGCCGGTCGTCGTCGCCCACGTCGAAGTAGAAGGCTGGAACCTGGCCGGGCGGCAGGCGGCGCGTCCACTGGAGGAGGTTGTTCTCGTCGCCGAAGAAGATAGCCAGGCTGTGCGCGCCGACCCGCCCGAACAGCTGCGGGTAGCGCAGCCCGAAGTGGACGGCCCAGCCCGCGCCGCGCGAGAGGCCGCCGATGGCCCGATGCTCGCGGTCGGCCAGGGTGCGGTAGCGCGCGTCAATGTATGGAATGAGGTCTTTCACCAGCGCCGGGTCGAAGCGGTCGTCGCGCCGGTCGCTCGGCATGACGATGAGGAGCGGGGCGATCTTGCCTTCGGCGATAAGCGCGTCGGCGGCGGCCGGCGCGCCCAGGCGCACCCATTGGTCGTTCGTGAAGTGCAGCCCGTGAAGGAGATACAGAACCGGATAGCGCTCGCCCGTCTGGCCGTAGCACGGCGGCAGGTAAATCTGCGCCTCAATTGGATAGTTGAGCGTCTCCGAGGGAACACTGTCGGTGATGACTGTGCCTTGCGTCGCGGCGCACGGCGTTGGGGTGGGCGTGGGCGGGACTGGGGTCGGCGCCAGGGTAGGCGTGGCCGACGGCGTGGGCGCAGGGGTGTCGGTCAATTTGAACGGCAGCGTCCAGGTGGGGAGGGGAGTTCGCGTGGGGGCTGTGTCCTCCGCGGCGAGCGCGACCCCTCGCCGGTCGGCTGGCCGGGCCGAAGCGGGCGCGCACGCGGCAAGGCTGACGATGAGCAGCAAGAGGAGGGCCGGGCGGGGGCGAGGCATGGGGAAGGAGGCAGCCGGTTATCAGTAACGTGGTAAGCAGCAATTGGCAATTGGCGGGGGCAATTATAGCCGGGAAAATGAACCCGCCGAGTCGAGGAGGAGCCTCAACGATTGGCTGAGTTGGAGAAGGTCGTGCGGCGCGGGACAAAGGCGGCTATCGTGGTCGGCGATCAGGTGAGCTATGACAGATCGTCAAGGCTGAAACGGCGCCGCCGCCAGCGCCACGTTCACCGCCTGACACCAGATCACCAGCGAATGATACGCCGACAGGTCTATCCCCACGGGGACGGTATATTCCTGCGCCCCCGTATAACTGATGAAGCGCCCGATGCCCAGGCGGGGCGAGTTCATCACGTGATTGGTGAACGTCGTGTAGTGCAGGCTCAGGTCGCTCGCGCCCGAGAGCAGCACGATCACGTCTATCCCCGCGCCCATCGTGAAATCGTCGCTGAAGCGGATGAGGCCGGTCGCCGGGTTATAGGTGTACGAACCGGTCACGTCCACCTCTTCCCTGACGAACGCGGCGGTGAACAGGCGCGGCGTGGGCGTGGGTGGGATGGGCGTGGCGGTGGGTGGCAGGGGCGTCGAGGTCGGTGGGACGGCGGTTAGCGTAGCCGTCGGCGGGACCTCGGTCGCCGTCGGGTCGGGGAGTGTGGCCGTCGCCGGGGGGAGGGCCGTCGGTTCCTCGGTGGGCGCTGGCGGCTCGGTCTGGGTGGGC
>DAOTXG010000380.1:0-10224 GCA_034435515.1 Anaerolineales bacterium | reverse complement strand
GACGAGTTCCACCCCGCGCTGCGGCACGACGGCCCCGGCATCCTCTCCATGGCGAACGCCGGGGCCAACACGAACGGCAGCCAGTTCTTCATCACCCACCGCGCCACGCCGCACCTTGACAACCGGCATTCGGTCTTCGGCCGAGTCATCCAGGGCCTGGACGTGGTGCTGGCCCTTGACGAGCGCGACCCCACACGCGCCGCCCGGCCGGGGACGAAGATCATCGCCATCGAAATCACGGAGGGTTGACGGCGGCTGGCCGTTGGCGGCTAGTGGTTGGCTGCCCGCGCCCCAAAGGGGCGCTTCGCGAAGGACGCGGGCTTTGAGCATTCCGCTGGCTGCCCTGCCACCCGCTGCCTGCTATCAGCGTATGTCCGAGGACGCCCAGCCAGTTCCGGCTGCCTCCCCAACCCCAGCGCGTGCGCGCCCGCCGGCCTCGCTGCGCCTCCAACTGGCCCGCCTCGGCGCGCTGGCGTTTGTCGTCGCGTTGAGCCTGTTCATCTACTCGATCCGGGACCGCGCCGACATTCTCACCCGATACGGTTATCCCGGAATTTTCCTGCTCTCGGTCCTCGCCAGCGGCACGATCGTCCTGCCCGCGCCAGGGTTGCTGTTCGTCTTCGGGGCCGGCGCCCTGCCAACGCTCTCGCCGTTCTGGATCGGGGTGGCGGCGGGGCTGGGGGCCACGGTCGGCGAACTCTCCGGCTACCTCGCCGGCTTTAGCGGTCGGGCGATCGTCGAGGACCGCGCGATGTACGACCGGCTGGAGGGCTGGATGAGGCGTTACGGCGCGGTGGTCATCGCCGTGCTCGGCTTTCTACCGCTCCCGATTTTTGACCTGGCCGGCATTGTGGCTGGCGCGCTCAAGATGCCCGTGCAGCGTTTTCTTTTTTGGTGCGCTGCAGGTAAAATTCCCAAAATGCTCCTGGTCGCCTATGCCGGGGCGTATTCTGTAGATTGGGTGGCGCAGTTTTTGCAGTGACAAAAGCCTTGACTTTCCCCGGCGATGCCACCGGGCTGGTGCTCGTGATTGACGACGACGAGGTCAATCTGCGCCTGCTCAAAGTGAGTCTGGAACGGCGCGGCTACACGGTCGTCCTGGCGCGCTCCGGCGGCGAAGGGCTGCAAGCCGCGCACCAGAACCCGCCCGAACTGATCCTGAGCGACTCGCTGTTGCCGGACATGGACGGCCTGCAGCTCTGCCGCCGCCTCGTGGACGACAGCCGGACGCGCCACATCCCGATCATCCTGATGTCCAGCCGCTCCACGACCCAGAGCATCGTGGCCGCGCTGGAGGCTGGCGCGGACGATTACGTCGTCAAGCCGCTCGACCACCACGAAGTCGCCGCGCGCATTCACGCGCACATTCGCCGGGCGCACCTCAAACCCGCGCTCAACCCGCTCACCGGCCTGCCGGGCAATTTGATCATCGAGCAGGAAATCCGCCGCCTGACCGCGCCGGGGCATGGTCTGTTCGCCGTCCTCTACACCGACCTCAATCATTTCAAAGCCTACAACGACGTCTACGGCTTCCCCGCCGGGGATGAAGCCATTCGCTTGCTGGCGCGCCTGCTGACCGTGGCCGTGAATGAGCTCGGCAACCCGACCGACCTGGTGGGCCACGTGGGCGGCGACGACTTTGTCATCACCACCACGCCCGACCGTTGCGACGCGCTCGCCCAGCGCATGATCGCCGACTTCGACCGGCTCGCGCCGGAGTTATACACGCCGGCCGACCGCCGCCGGGGTTACCTCACCACCAAAGACCGGCAGGGATTGATCAAGAAATTTCCATTGTTGAGCATCGCGATTGCCATTGTGCACAACCAGTATCACGCCGTCACGAGCCATTGGGAGATCGGCGAACTCGGCGCCGAGTTGAAGCAGTTCGCCAAGGGGCGCCGGGGCAGCGCCTACGTGAAGGATCAACGTCGTGGCTAAATCGCTGGACGAGGCTTTCGCTGCGCTCAAAGCCAGCGACCCGGCGCAACGGAAACAGGCGGCGCAATCTTTGACCGAGCACACTGGCCCGGCGGTCGTCGAGGCGCTCTTCGCCGCGCTCGGCGACCCGGATGTGCAGGTGCACGAGGCGATCATTCAGGCCCTCGCCGACCAGACCGGCTCGAACATCATTCCCGGCTTAGTCACGGTCCTGCGTGAGAACCACGCCGGGCGCCGCAATGCGGCCTTGAGCACGCTCATCGAAATTGGGGCGCGCCGCCCCGATCGCCTCATCGCCGCGCTGGGGAGTCCCGTGCCCGAAGTCCGCCTGCACATCGCGGAAGTCCTGGGCGACCTCCGCAGCCCGCAGTCGGCAGCCGCCCTGACCGAGCGCCTCAACGACAGCGCCGAGTTCCCCAACGTGCGCCACGCCGCGGCGCAGGCCCTCGGCAAAATCGGCGACCGCGCGACCATCCCGGCGTTGATCCAGGCGGCCCAGCAGGGCGATTTCTGGGTGCGCTACGCCGCCGTCGAAGCCCTGGGCAAAATCGGCGACGAACGCGCCGTGGCGCCCCTGCTCCAACTGCTGCAGCAAGATTCCTGGACGCGCCCGGCGATTGTGCAAACCCTCGGCGACCTCGAGCGCCTAGAGGCCGTCGAAGCGCTCGTCGCCGCGCTCGACGACGCCAATGAGACCGTGCGGCGGGCGGCCATGGAGGCGCTCATCAAAATCGTCGTCGAACCGGGCGCGGCGCGCCGCGGGGCCCCCGAAAAGTTGGCCCGCATCCGTGACCTGATCCCCGCGCCCGCCCTGGTGCGTGAACTCAATGCGCATTCCGAACCCGGCAGCGCCTACGCCGCCCACCTGTTGGGCTGGCTCATCGCGCCCGAAGCCTTGACCGATCTGATCGCCGCCCTCGGCCAGGACAATGAGACGCTCCACTATGCTGCCGTCGAAGCCATTTTGCGTTACGGCAACACCGCCGTCCCCCTCCTGCTGGAAGCCTTGAACCACCCCCTCGCCTCGATCCGCGAAAGCGCCGCGGAACTGTTGGGGATGCAGGCTAATGCCGAAGCGGTCCCGGCGCTCCTGGCGCGTCTCGACGACCAGAGCGTGGAAGTCCGGCAGGCAGCGCTGCGCGCCCTGGGCTCGCTCGGCACCAACGCCGCCTACGAAGGCCTGCTCCAGGCTCTGGAAGACCCGGCCATTTCGGACACCGCCCTGGGCATCCTCGGGCAGCTGCGCGATGCCAGCCCTCTCAAAGACTACCTGCAGCATTACCTGTATACCGGCCAACCCGCGACGCGGCGGGCGGCGGCGCTGGCGTTGAGCCTGTTCGGCGATGAGTTCGCCGTGAGCATCCTGCTGAACGCCACCCGCTCGCCGGATGACGCGACCCGCCAGGCGGCAGCCGAAGCCCTGGCGCGGGTGCGCGGCAACCGGGCGGTGAGCGCGTTAATTGAAGCGCTGGGCGACCGCGACTGGCTGGTGCGCCAAAAAGTGGTCGAGGCCCTGAGTCACATCCCGGACGGCCGCGCCGTCAC
This sequence comes from Anaerolineales bacterium, assembly GCA_034435515.1. Taxonomy (GTDB): domain Bacteria; phylum Chloroflexota; class Anaerolineae; order Anaerolineales; family UBA6663; genus DATDRS01. The sequence continues at coordinate 6,738 of DAOTXG010000380.1, read as the reverse complement.
TGCCCTATTGCAGATGGTCAACGATCCCGAATGGCGGGTGCGCAAGTCGCTGGTCATGGCCCTGGAACACGTTAAAGACGCGCGGGTCTATGAGCCGCTGCACAGCCTGGCGGGCGACGCCGACCGCTGGATCCGGCGCACGGTCATGAATCTGTGCGTCCACGTAGACGATCACCGGGCGTCGGAAATTCTGGTGCAGGGCTTGAGTGACCCGGACCTCAGCGTTCGCCACGCTGCCCTGGTTACGCTCGGCCGCCGCCGCGACTCCGCCGCCGTCGAACCTGTCGTCCAATTGCTGACCGATCCTCACCCGGTGACGCGCAACATCGCAGTCTACGTCTTGACTCAACTGGACGACCCGCACATCGTCGAGCATCTCAGCCTGCTCGTGCACGATCCGGTGGAGACGATCCGCGCCGGAATCGCCGACGCCTTAGGGGAATTGGGAAGCGAGGAGGGGATTGACGCTCTCGAAGTTTTATTGCGCGACGAGGCCGCCGCCGTCCGGCAACAGGCGGCGCAGTCGCTGGCGCACATCGGCGCTTTGCGCGCCGCCGAGGCGCTGGCGGCGGCGCTGACCCTGCCCCTCTCGAAAATGGAGGCGCAGACACAACTGCAACTCCTCGGCGAACAGGCGCTGCGGGCGCTGTTGGGCGCCGCCCGCGCCGCGGACCCTCTCCTGCGGGCCGCCGCGGCCGAGGCGCTGGGGCGGCTCGGCAACGCCTACGCCGTCCCGACACTCAAGCAGTTGTTGCGCGACGCCGATGGGCGGGTGCGGCAGGCCGCGGAAGCGGCGCTGAACACCATGGGCGTCACGTAGACGCGCTGAGCCATTCCACAAAAAGGTCGTTGCCCCTGCTTTCGGTCGGCCAATGCCGCCGAAAAGCCTCCTCTGCCAACAGAACTTCGCGCAGGGTGAGCGGCCGTCCCGCCATCTGCGAGCGGCGGCGGACGAAAAGCGCCGTCTGCGTATCGTGGCAGCGGGCGGCCGCTTCTTTTCGATCCAGATACGCCGACACGTTCACCACCAGATCGGCCGGATCGTCGGCGTTCGAGAGGCGCGGGTAAGGATGCCCCGGATAACTGGCCGCGAAGGAATACAACACCGGAGCGGAATCGCCCAGCGAGGCCACCGCCGCCAGCGTCGCCCTGTGCGTCAATTGGTGCGCCGGGTGACCGTATTCGCCGTTGGATCCGTGAGTGAGCACCACCTGGCATGGGGATGCCATTGCCACGAATTGTTTGAGGCTGTTGACCACCTGCCCGGCGAGCATCACCAGGTCGGCCGCTGGCGCAGACAGCGTCTCATCCGGGCCGACCTCGGGGTCAACGTAGCCCAGAAAGGTCAGGCTCTTGCCGCCCAGCGCCTGCACCGCGCAAACCATTTCGCGTTCGCGCACCTGGCCGAGTTCGGCGCGCGTGCAGCGCGGCGGCTCGCCCAGTTCACCGCCCTCGCCGCGCGTGAGGCACAGGTAATGGACCGCGACGCCGCTGGAGGCCAGCCAGGCCAGCGTCCCGCCGCAGAGGATCGTTTCGTCGTCGGGGTGAGCAACCACACAGAGCAAGGCAGACATAGGAGAAAATCCCAATTACCAATTCCCAATTACAGGGAAATTACCGGCCCCTCCACGCAGGCCAATTGGCGTCTCTCCCCCAGTTCGACCCAGCACGCGCGGCAGGCGCCTGTGCCGCAGGGCATGGGCGGGACGACGAGAGCCTGTATAAAGTCGGCGGGACGGGTGGGGCACAAAGCCCGCGCCTCGCGGGCGCGCCTCTCCGGATCAGGCGCGTCGAGCGCGATGAGGTCAGCCCACGCGGCCAGGTCGGCCGTCAGTGGGCCGCGCTGGACTTCGACGGCGTCGGGCAGCGATGGCATGGGGATGCCATTGCCACCGCCGGTGGGGAGCAAGAGCGTGACGGAGCGGCCACTGCCCAGAGCCAAATGCGCTAGAGGGAGCAGGCGCTCGACGGCTTCGGCGACGAGGAGGAAATTCCTGGCGCGCGGGTGAAGCGCAAAGCCCCGCCCGCACGGGCCGACGAGGTCGAGCCATTCGCCTGGCTGAAGCGAGGCGAAGGGATGGGCCGGGTGGAGACTGAAGGCCAGTTCCCCGCGCGGCCCTGGATAAGGAAAAATCGGGCTGCGCAGCAGCGGCCCCCTGCCAGGGGCCTGGGCGAGGTAAAATTGTCCTGGCGCGCTGTTGACGAAGGGCCGTTCCCCGGCGCACCGGACGTGAACCGGTCCGGAGGCACCAGAGGTCGCGATTTCGCCGACCAAGAGTTGGAATTGGCGCACGTGGCGATGGTATCATAGCCGTCGAGTCTGTCAACCGGAGTATAATCAGTGCACCACAAAATCGTAGTGACGACTTTAGTCGTTCAGGAGAAGAACCGATGAATATTGGAAGTTTGCTTCAGGGTCTCGCAAGCCTGGCGTGGCTGCTGGCTATTGGGGCGCTGGGTTTTGCGGTCTTCAATGCAGCGCGGGGGCGGCGGTTCGCCGGCGGCGCGGCCTTGCTGGTCGGCGCAGTGATCGTCGCAGTGGTGTTGACTACTGCAGCGGCCGGGTTAGTGTTCATTGAGCCGGAGCAGCGCGGCGTTGTCGTGACTGCTGTTGGGCAAGGAGGTATACGCTCCGAGCCGCTGGGTTCCGGCCTGCATTGGATTATCCCTTTCGTCGAGCGGGTGCAGAGGTATACGATTTCCCGGCAAACGTACACCATGTCGGGTGCTACCGGTGAAGGGCAGGTCCAGGGCGATGACTCGATTCGCGTCCGGACGAAGGATGGGCAAGAGGTGTTCGTTGAGTCCTCGGTCATCTATGCGATTGACCCAGACAAGGTGGTCCGTTTGCACATCACCTGGCAAAACCGTTACCAGGATGAAGTGGTGCGCCCGCTGGCGCGCGGCATCATCCGCGATGCGGCCTCGCAGTACGGCGTGGAAGAAATTGTCAGCACCAAGCGCGCCGAACTGGAGCAGATTATTACCGACGAAATGGTCGGGAAACTAGCCGAGAATAACCTGATCCTGGGCGACTTCGTCCTGCGCGATATTCACTTCAGCGATGAATACGCCGCGGCGGTGGAGCAGAAACAGATTGCCGAGCAGCAGGCGCAGCAGGCCGCCTTCGTGGTGCAGCAGCGCAAGCAGGAAGCCGAACAGGCCCGGCAGGTCGCCGAGGGCCAGGCCGACGCGGTGGTGATCCGGGCCAGAGCCGACGCCGACGCCAAAGTCATTCAGGCGAAAGCCGAAGCCGAGGCCTTGCAACTAATCAGCCAGGCGCTCAAAGACAATCCCGACCTGATCACTTTCCGCTACATCGAGAAGATCGCCCCCAACGTGCAGGTGATGTATTTGCCGTCGAACTCGCCCTATCTCATCCCGCTGCCGACGGCCCCGACGCCAGTCATCGCGCCAACGCCCGTGGTGACTTCGACGACCCCCTGAGGCTTGTGAGAGAAAGCGCAACTCAACCTTACAAACGACTTACAATTCCAGTCATAAGCGAGGGAAACCAATTATTATTACCTAATATAAACTTGCTTTTGTCATAAGTGGAGCTCCGTTCCACGCCAGTACAGGGAGGTTTTCCGTCTACGAAAATCATCGGGTTGCTTCTGGCTCTGTAAGAATAGCCTGAAGTGCCCGATGCTTTTTGCCACAGCAGCTTGTATACAAAGCCTATTGGGGCAGTTTGTAAGTAAGGGTCATATAGGACAAAGGTACTAGGAAAAAGGGACGTAACTACACCCCAGGTTAAGCGGTAGTTTAAGCGACAGCTCAAATAGAAATACATAAAGCCTGCCCATCCCTGGCATTTCCGCCGCAAATCAGGACGTTGGCGGCGATTGGGAGATCGTCGAAGAGTGGGTGCTCGTGCGGGTCATTCGGTGTGACTGGATTCAAAGGTTGCTCGGCGTAAAGACAAACTATGCATCATATGCGGCGGTCTATCGGCGTTTTGCTCATCTACCTGACCCTCCTCTTTAACCTGGAGCGGCTAGGCCTGGGCGGCGAGAACGCCATTCACATCCAATTTTTCGTTTACGTCCTGAGCATCGGCGCCATCCTGGCGCTGCTCGTCATCCCCCTCTTGCGGCGCGCTTCGTTGCGCGTGGTGCTGGCGGCCGGCGGCGTGGTTTATCTGCTGGCCAAGCTGGTTTTCAGCAGCCCTGCGACGATGTGGGGAGGTGTTTACACCTACCTGACGATCACCGAAATCACCCTGTATCTGCTGGGGATCACCCTGGCGTACGCCGTCGCGCGCGGCCTGCATGAATTTGAAGAGGCGGTCATCAACATCACCTTTGCGGATGTCAGCCGCCGCGTGCAAAAGCTGGATCAGGCGGCCGAGGATATTCAGCAGGAACTGATCCGCAGCCGCCGCCATCACCGCCCGCTCACGGTGCTGGTGGCCAAGTTTGATCCCCGCTCAATTGACGTCGCCCTGCATCGGCACGTGCAGGAGATCCAACAGACGATGATGAGTCGCTACGCGCACATCGGCCTGGCCCGCCTGATCAGCCAGCAAGCGCGGCGGATTGACGTCGTCGCCGACCAGGAAGAGCAAGGGCGTTTCATCATCCTCAGCCCGGAATCGGACGTGGCCGGCGCCGCCGCGCTGGCCGAACGCATTCGGGCGGCGGCCGAGCAGCAGCTGGGCATCACCGTCACGTTCGGCGTGGCAGCCTTCCCGCAGGATGCGCTGACCTTTGAGGAACTGGTCGCCTATGCGGAAACCAATTCCCGCGTGCAGGTCGCACGCGAGGCCGCCTACTCGGTGACGGAGGCGAAGCGCCTGTAACCGGCGCCGCGCGCTGACGCTCGGCGCTGCCTGTTTTAGGGGGATCCCCGCTATCGCAGAGAGCGGACAAACAGAGTCACAATCAGAACAATCGTGTATGGATTAACGAAGGGTTGCAGATGATTCATCCAACAGCAGAGGTTTCCCCCGCGGCGCAGATTGGCGCGGGCACGCGCATCTGGCACCAGGCCCAGATCCGCGAGGGAGTGACGATCGGCCAGAACTGCATTGTGGGCAAGGATGTCTACGTGGATTTCGGCGTCGTCATCGGGAATAACGTCAAGATCCAGAACAGCGCCCTCTTGTATCACGGCGTCACCGTCGAAGATGGAGTTTTCATTGGGCCGCGGGTGTGCACGACCAACGACCGCTTCCCGCGGGCGATTACGCCCGAGGGGCAGCTCAAGACCGACGCCGATTGGACGGTCGGCCCGACCCTGATCCAGTACGGGGCCTCGATTGGCGCGGGCGCCATTCTCCTGCCCGATGTGACGGTGGGGCGCTTCGCGCTGGTGGCGGCGGGCGCGCTGGTGACGCGGTCGGTGCCGGCGCACGGGCTGGTGATGGGCGTGCCGGCGCGGTTGGTCGGCTACGTCTGCCGCTGCGGCCGGCAACTCGCCGAAGAAGGCCCGGTGTGGCGCTGCGCCGTCTGTAACTGGGCCTTCCGGCCCGCGGAGGCGGCTTGATGATTCCGCTGGCCCGTCCACAGATTGGCGAGGAAGAAAAAGCAGCCGTCCTGGAAGTCCTGGCCTCCGGGCAGCTGGCGCAAGGCCCGCGCGTGCGCGAGTTTGAGGAACGCTTCGCCGCCTGGTGCGGCGTCAAGTACGCCGTCGCGACCTCCTCCGGCACCAGCGCGCTGCACGTGGCGCTGTTGGCGCACGAGATCGGGCCGGGCGACGAGGTCATCACCACGCCTTTTAGTTTCATCGCTTCGGCCAATTGCGCCCTGTACGTCGGGGCCAGGCCGGTGTTCGTGGACATCGAGCCTGACTATTTCACCCTGGACCCGGCCCAGGTCGCCGAGCGGATTACGCCGCGGACGCGAGCCGTGCTCGCGGTGCACCTGTTCGGGCAGCCGTGTGACATGGACGCCCTGGCCGCCGTCGCCGAAGCGCACAATCTGATTCTCATCGAAGACGCCTGTCAGTCGCACGGGGCCACGTTCAACGGCCGGAAAGTCGGGGCGTGGGGAACGGCGTGTTATTCTTTCTACCCGACCAAGAACATGACGACGATCGAGGGCGGCATGATTACGACCCATGACGCCCGGATCGCCGAACGGGCGCGGCTGCTGCGGGATCACGGCAGTCCCAAACGGTATCACCATGAAATTGTTGGCTACAACCTGCGGATGACGGATCTGCAGGCGGCGCTCGGCCTGGCGCAGCTCGCCAAGGTGGACGCCTGGAATGCCCAGCGCCAGGCGAATGCAGCCTATCTGACTGAGCGCCTGGCCGGCGTCGCCGGCGTGAGCACACCCCGCCTCCGGGAGCGGGCGACCCACGTCTTTCACCAGTACACGCTGCGCCTGGGCGACCGAGACGCCATGGTGCAGAGATTGACTCAGCACGGCATCGGGGTCGCGGTGCACTACCCGACGCCCATTCACCAGCAACCGGTCTATCGGCAGCTGGGTTACGCCGACTCGCTCCCCCAGGCGGAGGCCGCCAGCCGCGAGGTGCTCTCCCTGCCGGTGCATCCGTCGCTTTCGACGCGGGATTTGGAGTTGATCGTGGAGGCCGTCGCCGCCTCGTGAGGCGGCGAGACGACTTCAGAGAGGAAAGCATTCCTATGGAACGGTTGAAGGTGGGCGTGATTGGCGCGGGCCGAATGGGTCAGCGGCATTGTCGGGTTTATTCCAACCTGCGCCGGACAGAACTGGCGGGTATTTATGACGCCGCGCCTCAAGTGGGCCGGCAGGCGGCGGAACAATA
>DAOTXG010000379.1:0-3441 GCA_034435515.1 Anaerolineales bacterium | reverse complement strand
ATCCGCTCCTTACACCTCCACCTCCACCGTCACGCTTGTATCTGCGCCGAAAACGTCCACTACTTTGACGCACGCGGTGTGTTTGCCGGGCGTGGGGTAGGTGTAGTGCTGGTCGGAGATGGTGGGCAGCGCGCGGCGCTTGCGCGTGCGGTAGGCCTGCCAGTGGTGATTGAACGGCTGGTCAGGATGCCAGTCGAAGTCCACCGCCCAGAAGTCAATGAAGTCGAAGCCGCTCTGAATCGCGCGCTCTTTGAGGGCTCCCAGTTCTTTGGCCGGCACCTCTGCGAGGGAGGGGAGGAAGCGGGTGAGTTTAATGTCAACCGTCTTCTCCCCCTCACCCCTGGCCCCTCTCCCGCCGGGAGAGGGGGACTTGTGGTACACCACCTCTGCCTCCAGCGTCGCCACTTCCAGAAACGGCGGCGGCTCTTTGCGATTCTTCTCCATGATCTCACGCGGGATGGGGATGAGCTTGATCTTGACCCCCAGCTCGCTTTCGAGCGCGTTGCAAGTCAGGCGCAAGTCCATCTCGAATTCCCACGCCAGGCAGTTGACTTCTTTCGCTCCAGCCTGTTTGGCCGCCAGCGCCACGGCGCGCACCTCCTCGCGTGTGAACAGCCCGTCTATGCTGTCCACGTGGACGAACGCCCCGGCCTTGCGCCCGTGCAGAAGCGGCGAGGGCGATTGGGTGAGAATCTCGGCGCGGTAAAACTCCAGCACCACGCGGCGATGCTCGCCGTCCGCGCCTTTGAGCCGCTCCTTTTGCCACCACTGCCGCTCGTAGCGCCCGAGGTTGTACACGTCAAACGAACGATAAGGCTTTTGCTCCCCGTGGAGGGAGCGCTGCAGTTCGATGAGCCGCTTGCGCGAGGTATGGATGGCGAAGCGCCCGAGGTCGCACATGATCCACCTGCGCCCCAGCCTCTCCGCCACCGCGCCCGTGGTGCCGCTGCCGCAGAAGAAATCGGCGACGAGGTCGCCCTCGTTGGAGCACAGCGAGATTATCCGCTCAAGGAGGGCTTCCGGCTTCTGCGTTTTGTAGCCGAGCATTTCATCGCTACTGTGTATACCCCGAATCATCTTGATGTCATCCCAAAGATCCTGTAGCGGAACCCCTTTGCTCTCGTCGAGGTATCGCTTGAGATACACCATCCCCGAACTGGAATATACGAGACGACCCTGAGCCTCCAGTTCTTCCATTCGTTGTTTGCTAAAGCGCCATGCTCGGGTAATTCCCTTCCACTCATATACCGGATTTCCTTTTGTGGCTCCACCCGGCCCCGTGATGTCTGCTTTGTTGTATTTACGTCCAGTGCCCTCTTCTATGTGGCGATACCAACGCTCCACCGTGCTTTCGGGCAAGGGAGTGTATTGCATATTCCATGTCTGCTTTTCAGGCGTCTTGACGTATAGAAAAACCGTGTCACAGATCCTTCCCAAATGTTTAGCACCTTGCCCAATATCACTATGGGCATCAGACCGCTTCCAAGTGATACTGTTCACGTAACTCTCTGGCCCGAAAACTTCATCAAGGATGACTTTCACGTAATGACTGACTGTTTCGTCCAGATGAACAAACATGCAACCAGTGTCGTTGAGTAACTCGCGCGCCAGCACGAGTCTCTCATACAACATGTGGAGATAGGAATCTGTGCCCTTCCCCCACATATCCCGATAAGCCACCATCTCCAGAGCGGACTGGTCTTTGCCAGCCGTCTCCCTCTCATCCCCAATCGGCACATCCATCGTAAAATCTGCGCCCACGTCAAAGGGCGGGTCAATGTAAATCAGGTCAATTTTGCCCTTGAAGTCTTTGAGGAGCGAGGCCATCACCAGTTTGTTGTCGCCCCAGATGAGCATGTTGCGAAAGTCGTCACGGTGGGCCTTCTCCGGCTCAAAGAGGCGGCCCTGCACCAGCGCGCGGGAGCGCGGCTCGTCAATTGTCTCGATTTTCTGCAATGGCATCGCCGCGCCGGCAATATCCACTTCGCGGCGGTTGCCGTATTCGTCGTATTTGCCCTCCCAGACGAGTTCGGTCTTGAGGGTAGAGAGAGGGTGGGGGTTGTGAGGGCCGTAGGATTGGGAAGAGGGCATCGCTCTTTCCTGTCAATCTGAATCAGTCTACGCTGAGCAAGTTGGGTGGCGGAAATGTGCCGGAAGCACTTGTGTAGGGTAAATTGCCAATTGACTGTGCACCACCCGATATAGTAGCGCTGTGCGTCGAGGGGGCGAGATTATTGATTACTATTTCTGGACGAGCCACTTTGGGGCTGTATGGGCCGATCCGCGCAAGCTGTTGATACGCATCCAAGTTTGACAGGGAATCAAACATGGAGATGATCTCAGGCCAGAGCGCGTTCATGCTAGTAGACACTTCCTTCATCAGGCGCAGAACTAAATCCTCTAAGCATACGAAGTCTCTAGGATAGGAGAACGTTGGTATATCGGACCAAGTTATACTCTTGTCGGGATCGAGAAGCTCGTATCGAGGTATCCAGAAACGATTATCCCTTTCAATGATTCGGCCAATCCTGGGGTCATGCGTAAAGGCATTTCGGTAACGGGTGACATCCCTCGCTAACTGTTCAAATTCGGATTTCTTATCCTGCCAATCACTTCCCAACTTAGTTTCAAAACGTACCCTATACTCTGCTAGGCCGACTTCCTCCCAGACCTTCTCACAGTACCGGAGGAATCTGTTTCGTGCCATTTCGACGGCAGCATCAAGGTGGAAGAAGTAATCGTCGTATAGATAAGGCCTGGCCCCGGCCATCTCTAACATCTCATGTGCAATGCCCAGGTGACAGTAACACGAGTAATGGGACATTGCCAGTAGTTCGAAGTCTTTCGCCACACCAGGACGCAGACCAAGATTGCCGTCTATCTCGCGCATTGTGGCCGGAACGATGACCGTCTGCCAGAACTGCTCGTAGTTGGGAAAGAGGGCCGAGAGGCGGGGGTAGAAACGCTTCTCAAGTTCATCGCCATCCTTTTCAAGCCAGTATGTGTTGTTCTTTTCCATTGTCGTTTCACCTTTTCGAAAGCAAAGGGAGTCTAACACCAACAGATACAGGATGTAAAGCCATTTTGCCGGCGGGCAGCCGGGGGCACAGCTGATTGCCCCCGGCTACTACCGCTATTCAGTTGTCACGGCCAGCGTCAGACCTGCGGCAGATTGACAGGGATGGGCTTTCCGCCGGGGTCTTTCTGGTTGCACTCCGGCTTATAGTGATCGTAGAGATATTTCTCAATACCATCGCGGTCACCCTGCTTGTCCACCGAAGCATAGCAGTAGGCGCTGACGTACTGCGTTACGTTGGTTTTGATACAGGCATTGGGTTCGCTGGTCAAGAGATGGGCAAGCAATCGCTCTTCCAGGTTCGTGGCCTGTCCCACATAGTAGCAGCGCCAGTTACCACTTTGCAGTTTCACCCACAGGAGGTA
>DAOTXG010000378.1:0-10467 GCA_034435515.1 Anaerolineales bacterium | reverse complement strand
GCGACATCGAGACCCTCAACCTGTACCAGGAGTTGGTTGAGGAACGGGGCCTGGACCCCAAGACTGTTATGCCGATGATCTATGCCAAGAGCCGCGACAACGCCCGGACCCCCATGCAATGGGATGACAGCCCGCACGCCGGTTTCACCACCGGCGCGCCCTGGATCAAGGTCAATTCCAACTACCAGGCGATCAACGCCAGGCAGGCCCTCGCCGACCCGAATTCCATCTTTTACTACTACCAGAAGCTGATCCGGCTGCGCCGAGAGAACCCCGTCGTCGTCTACGGCCGGTACGACCTGCTCCTCGACGACCACGAGCAGATTTATGCCTTTACCCGGACGTTGCCAGACGACCGCCTGCTGGTCATCCTGAACTTCACCCGGGAGACGCCCCGCTTCGCGCTGCCCGCCCAGGTCGGCTTCTCGGATAAGGAACTGTTGATCAGCAACTACGAGGTGGACCTGGCCGAGGACATCCGCGAGTTGAGGCTCAGACCGTACGAGGCGCGGGTATACAGGTTAAAGTAACACTGAAGATCAAATGCTTGTCGGTAGGCCGCCCTGACGGCTAAGAACTCGTCTAAGAACAGCTTCCCGTTTTCTAGCGTAGGAGCGGTTTTCAACCGCGAGGGTCGCGGCTACAAAATCATACACCCAAATCCTTAGGACTTGTAAAGGAATAACTCCGCAGTTTGCTCCGGCTGGATTTGCAATCCAGCCGCCTGGCCGCCGGATTGCAAATCCGGCGGGAGCGGAGTTATTCCTTGATTAGTACTCGTAGAAGAATACAATCGCTCATACTCCCATACCTCCACCGTTACGCGCTTACCTACCCCCTCACGGTCCAGCCGGCGCATCCAGCACCAGAATCCCCCACGTCAGCGGGTCGGTGAGTTTCGCGCCCTCGACATTCGTCAATTGGGTTTCCTGCTCCGGGCCGCCGGGCGAGTCGTCGTCGTTCAGCGCGAGCGTGAAGGCAAAGCCCTCGCCCGCAAAGGGCAGGACGTGGAAGTTTGACCAGGGAATTTTAACTTCGAGGTGGTAGCCATCGGGCTGCAGTTGGGTCGCCATGAGCACATCGCCGACCGGATGCGCTTCGTCGGTGGGCAGCCACAGCCAGGCCTCCGCGTGCTCCGGCGCGTTGGGGCCGGGCGCGACGCCCAGTTGAAAATCCTTGCTCCCCAAAACATTCGAGCGGTTCCCCGGATCGGTGTTGATCCAGATTTCCAGGCTGTCTTGCTTGTAAATCTGGTCGCCGTGCGCCATCTTCACGAACGCCTCATCTCTCACTTTGACGGCCAGATAGAGATACTGGTCGTCCCACGCGGCGCTCCAGACGGCCGAGAGGTCGTCCAGACTCTGCCAGTTCTCCTGGCCGTAGGCCGGCTTGTCTACGGCGTAGGGCCAATACGTCCACTCGGTCAGGTCACCGTCGGTGGGGGGCGGCGAGCCGACAATCGCGGCGGCGTGGGCGATCTTCTCAATCGCGATCACAGTCGCGGCGTGAGGCGTGGGCGTGGGGCGGACGGCCCGAACCTGCGCCGGGCAGGATTGGTAGTCCGCGCCGAGGACCACCCGGAAAGGATATTTCGCATTCGGGTCAGGCGCGGCGATGACGTTCGCGTCGCCAACGCCAAAGAGGCGTAGCAACTCCCCGCGCGCTGCGCCTTTGCCCTTGGGGCTGGTGGTGTAGTCGTAAATCGTCGTCGTCGTGTAGTTGGCGGCGTCGGCCTTCCCGACGACCGGCGCCAACCCGGCCCACTGCAAGTTGTCGGCGGCCAGCACGGCCCAATCGGCGTTCGGCGTGCCATTCCAGATTTCGACCTGGATTGGTTCGCGGGTCAACACGTTGGCCGACGGCGGCTCAAATGCCTCGTCGAGCAGCCGGGAAATTCCTTCCACGTCCGGCAGGAGCACCTGCGCGCCAGTGGAAGCGACCCAAGGGAAAACCTGGTCGCGCCCGATAAAGCGGCTCTTGATGCGACTGCGGTCGAGCCGCGCGGCCAGCGGCGCGAATTGCAGGATGTCGCCCAGCCCGAGGTCGGTGTCCACAATTTGAATATACTGCGCGTACAGGTCGGGGATCTTCGGGAGGACCTCAAGCTGCAGCGCCTTGTCAAACATGGCGCGCAGGACCTGGTGTTGGCGGTGTGAGCGGTCGAAATCGCTGCTCTTTTTGCGCGAGCGCGCATACCATAACGCGTACACACCGTCCATGCGCACCACGCCCGGCTCGACCGTGTACAGTTCCCAGTGGTCGGGGTCTTCGTCAGTCAGCGAGTACGAGTCGTCTTTCAGCCGCCACTCGGTGATCTGGCAGCTCACCGGGACCTCCACCCCGCCCAGGATGTCTACCACGTCCTTCAAACCCTGAAAGTCAATCCGCACCCAGCCGTGGATGGGGATGCCGAGGTTATACAGGATGGTCTGTTCGAGCAGGGCCACACCGCCGCCCGGATACCGGATGTCGTCTCCGCGCTGGGCAGCGGTATTGATGCGGTTCATCGTCCAGCCGGGGATGTAGACGAACAGGTCACGCGGGATAGAGAGCAGCGTGACTGAATTCTCCGCCTTATTGATGGAGGCGAGGATGATCACGTCCGTGCGATAACTGCGAGCGCCGCGCGCCGTGTCACGCCCGAGGAGCAGGAGGTTAACGACATCCTTATCCAGACGGCGCTGAGGGGCGGGCGAGGGGATGGGGAGTTCGTGGGTGGCGCTGGGGTCGGGCGTCGTCGCCCCGAGCGTGGGGTCAATGCCAGGGCGGGCAGTGGGCGAGGGCGTGGGGGTGACGGCGATGAGCGTGGGTGTCTCCGTCTCCGTCGGAATGGCGGGCGCGCCCATCAGGACCGGGCTGGGCGCTGTAGCGGTTGGGAGGGGGGCGGGCGTGTCCGTTAACTTGAAGGGCAGCGTCCAGGTAGGCACAGAAGTCCGCTGGGGCGTGGGGTCAACCAGCAAACCGCACGCGGGGAGAAACAACAGGGCGAAGAGCAGTAGTCGTCGCAGAGTTTTCATGGTTGAAGAGTATTGTAGTCGAATTTGGTGTGGCGATTAGCAGGATAAAAGTCCAATTGCTGACGCCCAGGTGCGGCGCACTTCCACGCCAATCCTGCCGTCTTGCGCCTGGTCAAGCGCGTTGCTCCTTGCGCCCCGCCACAAAAAGCAGTATAAGTGTCCAAGTTCACCGCCAGTTCACCGCAAAGTTACCGTTTGGTAACTTTTTGTCATTGCCTTCTCAATTACGTTTTACGTATTACGTTTTACGCGCTACTGGAGTTCCCTTATGCCCAACGCTCACCTTTTCGACGGCCGCCTGGCGATGCTCTACTGGACGCCGCGCTCGGTGCCCGAGACGACGATTGACCAGCTGGCGCAAGATATCCGCGCGGGCGCGCCCAACGTCAACGCCGTCTTCGTTAAGACGAACAACGGCACGGTCTGGCAGGGGGCCTACGACTCGACCAAGCCCAACCTGGCGATCAACTCCCTCGCCGACGTGCAGCGCTGGTCGTCTGGACTGGCGGCGCGCGGCCTGGAATGCCACGCGTGGTGCGTCGTGCGCGGTATCTCGCCGGCGCAGGAAGCCGATCTGATTGCAAGCATTTGCCGGCAGGGCGGGATCAGGTCCATGCTCCTGGACCTGGAAAGCGGCTCGTCGTACTTCGTCGGCGATCAGAACGCGGCGCAGGCGCTGGCGGTAGGCATCCGTCAGCGAGTGGGACCGGACTTTCACGTCGGGCTGATCTTCGACGCGCGCGGGAACAGGCCCACGCAATTGTGGGTGCAGAGCATCTGGTTCCCGGAAATTGACAGCCTGATGCCGATGGTCTACCACTATCATTTCGGCGTCAGCGCCGAGCAGGCGCTGGCGAACTGTTACAACGCCATCGGGAACTGGGGCAAGCCGATCTACCCGATGCTCGAAGCCTACACGCCCGACGGCTTTTCGACGCCGTATCCGCCCGCCGAGGCGGCGCACGCAGCGCAGGTCGCGATCAACACGCATCACGCGACCGGGCTGTCTTTCTACCGCTATGGCATCGGCCTGACGACGAGCGACGGCGGGATGAGCATGAGCGAGATGGCGGCGGGCATCGCGCCGATCGTCCTCCCGGTCCCGCCCGCGACGGTGGTCGTGGGGCCGCCGCCCGTGCCGCCGCCGGGTGATGTGGTCGTGGGGCCGCCGCCCGTACCGGGTCCGATGGAACCGAGGCTGGTGATCGTCGACCCCAACAACGAGCGCACGGGCGAATTTTCCATCCACTATTACGGCGACCCGGCCTCGGTCAGCCCCGGCTGGTCGGTGGATATTGACGTGAATGGCCGCCCCTATGCCTACCGCGCGGCTTCGTACAACACGCAGACGCTGTACGTCGCCTATGCGCCGCGCCTGACGGGCAAGGGGCGGTACGTTGTCGAGGTGTTCATCCCGCACGTCCACGCTTACGCGCGCGACGTGCATTACGTGATCGTGGATTACCCGAACGGCGCGCGCCGCGAGACGACGGCCATCCTCGACCAGTCGCCGTACAACGACGTCTGGGTCCAATTACAGGGCGACATCGTCAACGGGCAGCCGGGCAGCCCGCTGGTCTCCGAATTTGATCTCGACCTGGCCTTCCCCGACGCAGGGCGCGTGAACGTGGCCGACGTGACCTTCGTTGATTCTCAAACCAGCCCCACCCCCGGCCGGTTTGAAATCACCTTCGGCGCGATCCGCTGGAGGCCGGTCAGCATGGTCATCACCGGGTTCGATTCACCCGTTGGCACAGAGGCAGAGCGGGCCGGGGCGTTCGCCGTCGGCGACAAGATCAACAACTATCCCATCTGGGTCGGGGGCTGGTTCGACGCCAACCCCTTCCTTTCGCGCTACCGGCTGGGGAGCGGCTACGCCATCCACACTGGCGCCGACCTCAACCTGACTGGCGGGACGACGGCGGACAGGGACGCGCCCGTCTACGCCGCCGCCGATGGCGTGGTGACGTGCGCCCGGTTCCTCAGCACGGGCTGGAAGAACGTCGTCGTCGTCGAGCACCCGGTGGCGGGCGAGAACCGCGTCGTCTATGCCCGTTACGCGCACCTGGGCAGCCTGTCTGTGCAGGAGGGCTGGCAGGTGCAGCGCGGCCAGAAGATCGGCACCATCGGCGAGTACGCGCCGAACAACTATCACCTGCACTTTGACATCTCGCCCACGACCATCCTGAGAACCACGCCCAACCACTGGCCTGGCGATAACCTGGCCGCCGTTCAGCGCGATTACGTGGACCCGATGGCGTTCGTCAAACAGCGGCATGTCGTAAGATGAGGGGGAAAATCCCAAACCTGTGGTGAGGGACGCGTACGCGGAACCATCCCAAAAGCCAAATCCCAAACTTCAAGGCGGGGTGGGTTTGAAAAATCGGAGTTGACAAATCCGAAAAATCGGCTTATAAATTGACGAGAACATATGTTCTATCACCCCCTCACACCAGAAAGGAACTCCAATGATGTCCCTCTTCAAAAACGTCAACGTCGTCTCCCTCTATGTCTCCGACTGGGAGGGCGCCAAGAAATTCTACGGCGAGGTGCTCGAATGGCCGGTGGCCTGGGCCAGCGACGAGTTTGGCTGGTACGAGTATGGCCGGGAGGGCGAGGCCCACGTCGCCATCAACCGCTGGGAATCGCACGACGGCCACCAGCGGCCCCCGGCGGTCGGCGGGACGACGCTCGTCCTGTCGGTTGACGACGCTCATCAGGCCACCGAGGCGCTCCGCGCGAAGGGCGTCAAGTGCGACGACGTGGTCGTGATCCCCGGCGTCGTGGCCTACGGCACGTTCTACGACCCCGAGGGCAATCGCATTCAGTTCGCCTCGTCCGCCCCGCCGCCCGCGGCCTGATCCGCTCGCATCGTTTGAGGAAAGCAGACTGCATAGCGCACTGAGAAGCGCTGATTTTGGCTCTCCCGGACGTAACGGGAAACCGCGTAGGTCACGCTTGCAGCGTGACGGTTGGCGCGGTCAGAAGTTGTCACGCTCAAAGCGTGACCTACGATAATCCCACCCAAGTCGGGAGAACCCTGATTTTTCAAACGCTTCGCGTCAGCGAACATCAGCGCGTTTCAGCGTCGTCAGCGTTCCTCTTCATTCCGCTCATGCCCAGGCGCAAATCAAACGTCCGGCCTGACGACATCCTGGCCGATCACACCCCGCGCGTCCGCGCGCTGGCCGAGCGGCTGCGCCAACTCATGCGCGAGACGGTCCCGGACGCGACCGAGGCCGCTTACCCCGGCTGGCACGCCATCGGCTATCGTCACCCCGTCGGCGGCTATTTTTGCGGCATCTTTCCTCAACACGAGGATGTCCTGTTAGGATTCGAGTTCGGCGTTCTTCTGCCCGACCCGCAGAAACTGCTCGAAGGCAAAGGGACGCAGGTGCGCTTCGCGCGCGTGGCTACGGAAAAGGACATCCGCCCGACCGCCCTTAAGCAGTTCATTCGGGCCGCGCTCGACTTGCCGCCCCGGCGGGATGTAAAATTGGCGATGATCAGATCGGGGGCGAAACTTGTTTCACGAGACTGGTGAGCCGAAGCGCGCCAAAATTTTGATGGATGGTAGTAGCGACTTCAGTCGCTTTCCTGGCTGTCTGACGACTAACGCGAAGCGGTCACTACGAACCTGCCAGTTTCGGACGCAGACCTTTGGGGTCTGTTTCGCGAGGATCCTAAAGGTCTGGGAAATCGGCAACGCACTCGCGCAATAGCGAGTGCGTCGCCAGCGGGGCGGTTAGTGCAGCACATCCCCGGCGGTGGGGTCGGTCACGTACCGTCCCAACTCCACCGAGCGCATCACTTCATCCCAGACCGGCGTTAAGCGCCGGGCGTCCTCGGCCCAGTAGTCGAATGTAATCAACGCCTGCAGCTTTGACCCGCGCGCCAGCGCGAGGCGCGAAAACGCCTCCCGTTTCTCCTGGGGATCCATGAAGCGGACTTCCGTCCAGGCCAACTCCAGGCCCTCGCGCGGGACGGCCATGATCTTCCCGCGGGCCAGCACCGGGCGGTGGTCGTCCTTGACGAGTTCGGCGATCAGTTCCGCCAGGGGCAGGCCGCTCCAGTCCACCGGCGGCAGGCGCAGATAGGAAACGGCCAGCCGGCAGTCGTCTTTGGGCGGTTTTTGGTCGTACAGCGCAATGCAATCCGCTTCCGGCTCGACCACCCACGCCCGTGGGAAGTTGAACCGCACCGCGCCCCGGTCGGCCACGAAGACCTGGTAACCGGGCGGGGCTTTCCAGGTATGACTGCTCTTGAGCGGCAGGGTTTGTTTGCTCCAGCGGGGTTTCTTCTTCATGTCCGCCTTTACCCAATCATTCAGCCACCCACTGCCTACTGGGCGTTCGGCTCCGGCGCGCGGTCGCGGAAGGCGCGAATATAATTCCGGATGCGCTCCCCGTCAAAGGCGTCGAATTTGTCTAACCGTCCCCACGACGTGAGGGCGATCAGAGTCTCCATGTCAGGGCGCGGGACGGCGATGAGTTTGGGCGTGCCGGTGTAGCGCGACACGCCCGCGCTTTGCATGGCGGTGCGGACCTGGGATTTCAATTGGTCGCAGGCCTCAGGCGCCAGGGCGGAGCAGTTATACCAGATGATGACGTAACCATGCTCGAGGTTGTGCACCAGCTGCTCATCCGGGGGGGCGGCTTCGTAAAAGCCCGGCTCGGCGGGCTGGGCGTAGTGCGGGCCGGAGGTGGGCGGGTTGGAGCTGTAAGGTCCGTGGGGTTGTCCAAATTCGATGTGATCGGCGGACTGGATGGGAATATCCTCGCCCGTGCGCGGGATGGGCCGGCTCTGCTGCCAGGCGAGGTAGGCGACGAGCGCGGCAAAGGCCAACCCGGCGCCGATCCACGCGCCGACGACGATCCGGCGCCGGCGTTGGGCCTGCCGTTCCCACGCGCTTTGTTTGGCTCGCTGAATGTCCCTGGCTTTAGGCGTCACTGTACTATTGCTCCTGTTTCGTCGAAGTGTCGTTTCTCATCCCCCATTTCGTCAGCCTCCCAATTATCCCATTATTCTCTCGCGGCTAAAACCCGCTCCTACGCGCGTGTGCACGCCAATGTCCTCAGGCAACCCCGTTCTGCCGCAGTTGCACTGCGGCAAGGCCGCTGTCAGCAGTGCAACTGCTGACAAACTTTGAGTGCACACGCGGGCGCGGGTCATCGTCAGGGCCGGACGAGCCTCAGGCGCATCACGTGCCGCCGGATTCCCGCGCGCCCGACTTCCACAAAGCCGGTTCGTTTGAAGACTGAAACAAACCCCATAAACCGGTAACTGGGCGAGTCGGGACCTACGGGGTAGGCCTCGACGACGGCAGCGCCCCGCTGCCGGGCATGCGCTACCGCCGCGTCGAGGAGCCGGGCGGTCATCCCCTGACCGCGATATTCCCGGGTCACGTAGAAGCACACGAGCGACCAGACATTTTCGCCTGGCGCCTCTGCCGCCCCACCTAAAGCGCGGTAGGTTGGCCGCGGCGCTATGGAACACCAGGCGACGGGCATCCCGTCCAGATAGCCCAGGATACCCACCGGAACGCCATGCCTCACCCGGCGAGTGAAGGCGGCCTTGCGGCTCAGACCGTCCGTTTTTCGAGCCTCGTCAGGCGTGGCGCGCCAGACCATGCACCAGCAGTTTTTGGGGCCGCCACGACTTTCAAACAGCCTCACCAGGTCGCGCAACCGGCCACGATCCACCTCGTGAAAGACGAGCCGCTGCAGCGCCTCGTCCGCGGCTGCGCGGGTCTTTCTGCGTGAAGGCGATGCCCGTTGAGCGCCCATGTCATCCTACTTCCGCCAGCGTCTCGAATTGCCGGCTGCGTTCCAGCGTGTACCGCATAAAGTCCAGCGTTTCGGCCAGGCGGTCTGGCTGCGGATCGCGCGGCCAGGCCGCGGCCTGTTCGATAAGCGCCGCCCACCGCTCGCCCAGCGCCACCTGCGCCCACCGGGCGGCGGCCGGCTTTGAGACGACGGCGCCATGTTCGAGCGTGTAGAGCGCCCGGCACATCGTGAGGGCCGCGTAGGCTTGATACTCGCTGCCGCGTAACCGGTGGTCCGGGTGATCGAGCATCGGCGCCCACCATTCGCGCAATTCCCCCAGCACGGCCCGCCGTAATTCACCCGGTTGGACGGGGTCAATCATCGTTTGTAAGGCTGGTCCCGTTACCGCGACTCCGTGTTCCCGGAGGATGTGACGCTGGATGATCCAGTCGCTCCCGTGACGGGCCAGATTAAACTTGCCTTCGTTGAGGCAAGGACACGGCGCGGCATCGGGATTGTAGCGTCGAAGCGCGCCCCGCGGAATGTAAGAGCCTTCCAGTTTGGCCGCCCACTTCGAGCCGCTGGCCGTCAGGCGGGCGTGCATCTCTTCCAGGGCGGGCAGCCTCGCGTCGGGGAGCACATCGGCGGTGACGACGAGGAAATCAATGTCGCTGCGCTGGCGGTCAAAATCGCCGCTGGCCAGTGAGCCGTAAAGGTACAGACCGATAAAGTGATCCGCCAGAATAGCCCGCACGCCTGAGAGCAGCTCACGCAGCACGGCGTTGATGTCGGGGTGAGGCGTAGGTTGAACGGCGTGGGCCGACATGGAGCACTCTCTGTCACGCAATGATAGAAACTGCCTCAAGAACCCTTAGGCCCAGCCCTTGGTCGCCGTGCAGGACCATATGTTGTAGCACCTCTTCCCGAGGCAAACCTCGTGTGAAGAGGCGCCAGGCGATGTCTTCCATGACGACAACTTCCGCCTCGGGTCGCTCGACCGCGCCTGCATAGAGCCTCCATTCCTCTCCCTCTCGCACCAGCGACCATTGGCCGCCTGAGTCCCCGGCGATCCTGAGCGTCACCACTGTACCTTCCGCTGCCTGGGTCGAGCGAAAGGCCCGCGGCAGCGCCCAAACAAAGGCGGCTAAGACCGGCGCAAGGTAGCGGGTCTGCTTGAGACCGGGCTTGCCCACGGCGTCCCGGATATGCTGTTGGTGGTGCCAGCGTTCAGTATATTCGCGCGCGAGATCGAGCCAGACGGGGGCCGGTTGTGGCCCGGCCCAGCTCACCGCACCGCCGAGGGCGTACGGGTCCAGCGACCGAAAGTAATCACACACCTGGCGGCCTGTGAAATGCAACAAATCCATCAGGAGGCGCGGGCTCATGCGCCGCGCCGTCTGGACCCAGTTTTCATTCCAGCGGTTGATGAACGTAACCAGTTCTTCCCAACTGGCGATCGAACTGCCCAGGGCATGTCCATCGCGTCGCCGGGCCAGGTTGCCAATTTCACCGCCGAGCAGATGAAGCGCCACATCTTTCACCGACCACCCCGGGCAGACGGTCGGCGCATCCCATTCGGCTGGAGTAAGGCCAGCCAACAGGCTCAGCAGTTCGTCTAATATCTCCGGAAAGAGCTCGGCCACAATAACCGGTTGAGGCGGCGGCAAAGCGATGGGCTGTTTCAT
>DAOTXG010000377.1:0-7149 GCA_034435515.1 Anaerolineales bacterium | reverse complement strand
GTGGTTCAGAACAATGAGTGAATCGAGTTACTCAACCCGGCGTGCGGAGTTACTGCCTGCCTTATCTCCGCATGACTTTATGCCCCTCGCCGTCGAATGACGGCATAGTATTCTTCAACTTCCATCCATGCCAGCAGAAAGTCGCCATGTAAGACCGCTTGCGGCGCATCTGCGAAAGCGGGATCATTCAAGTAAACGTTTGGGATCAATCTGCAACAAACGCAAAAGCCGGTCATAGTTGACCGACTGTCCGATGTAATCCAAAATCATCTTGGCGCAGGCGGCGACGCAGTCAGCGCGCTGGGGCTGTGTCCAATGGGTAACGGGAAGCAAGAGCTTTGGCACGTTGCTTCATCCCTTCCAGTTGTTCAGGTGAGACGGGCTGTATCTCGCCGGTCTCGACATCCACGTCCAGCATCCCGATTCTGCCAATCGCGCCAAACCCCGGCAGCGTATGATGAATCGCTACCCGCCAGTAGACCCGCTCGCCCACCACTAATTCTGGCTGGCGTTCGCCGATGGTCAGATAACTCAGATGATTAAGCAGAAAGCCATTGACCTTCCGCCGCGCCTCAACTGCCGAAACTTTGATTTCGGCGGAGATCTCCACCGAGAGTTTCAGGGGGCCGCTATCGGGGATAGGATAACGCTCGAGGATGATAGGCATCGCCGCGCTCCTTCGTGACTGGACTGAGTATATCACAGGGGATTTGAATCACTGAACCGCTGAAGGAACTGAGACCACTGACTTTGGCCGACCACTGGAGGCGAGGCTTTAGCCGGAGGAGGGCAGCAAATTACCGGCTAAAGCCTTGCTTCCCTGCGGCCTAAATATAGTTTAACTGTGATACGGGGGCCTACGTGCGCCGCGATAGAGCCGCGTAATACTCATCTCGCTCCAGCCACGCCAGGCCGAAGTCGCCATGCGAGGCCTGGATCGGCGCGTTGGGAAAGGCCGGGTCGTTAACATGAACATATTGGTTGTCCAGACCGATGACGACCACCGCGTGACCGGTTGCTTCATTCCAATACGGCAGTTCACCCGTGTTGACGAAAGCAATACAAGGACGGTTATTCGTCAGGTGTTCACGTAACTCGTCGAGCGTCCCGCGTTTGTAGATAACCGTGAGTCCCAGCCTCTCCAGTTCGTGGACATTGAAGGCGCCTGTGCCCACGCCCTCCTGGATACGCAGTAAGGCCACTAGCCGCTCATAAGTGAAAGGGAAATTCATGTAGGCCAGCACCATGGCGGCGCACGCCGCCAGGCATTCGCCATCCCGGCGCTGTTCAAAATGCTCGACCGGCAAAAGAAGGGCAGGCATCAATTAGCGAGATTCTTCGACCGGGGCGGGCTTCACTTGTCCATCTTCGGCGAGAATGAGTTTGCGGGCAGGGGGGACATCCTTAGACAAATACTCGGCGGGCGTTTCGCGTTTTGGCTCATAGGGCGGGAGTTTGGCATGGATTTTCTTGGCGTGCTCGTGCATCTTGCCGATCAGTTCAGGGGAGTTGTTCATCACGCCCGTTTCGACGTCCACGTCCACTGCGCCAACGGTCCCGGCTTTGCCAACGTGGGGATAGCTGATATAGGCTGGCACGCGCCACACTACACGCTCGCCCACCACCAGCGTTGGTGGTTCGGCCCCCATCAGATAACTAACCTCGTTGAGCAGCCAGCGGTTAACCATCCGCCGCGCTTCTTCCGCCGTTACTTTGATTTCAAACGCGCGCGGCAGGACAATTTCCACCCGCCCCTTTTCCGGCAGGGTGATGTTTTCGAGGATGATGTCCATGGCAACCTTCCTATGCGTTTAACGCTCACGTCCCTCCTCGATCATATCGCGCAGGCTCATACCTAAAGGGGGCATCTTGGCGCGCAAGGCCCGCATCCACTGGGCCGCTTCAGTCTGCAACTGGCGGCGCTGGACGTCAGCCAGGTCTTCCAGAAAAATAATGGCGACCGGGACCTCGCGCGTGACTTTGGGGAGTTTTTCGGTGGGCAAGACGCGGATGGTCTTGCCATCGTAGGTTCCACGGACGGCGAGCATTATCATCACCTCGTTAAGACGGATTGTAGCACACAATTCTAACGCCGCCGCCCCCTTGCAATGTGCACGCAAACCTTTTCAGTGGGAGCGGCGCGAAGCGGACAACCGCGACTGTCGCGGCTACAAGCCGCTTCCACGCCAATCCCCTGACAACCTTTGAGTGCACACCCCTTGCATTCTTCCTCCCCCCCGCCTACAATCCCCCTCGCCAATTACCACTTACGACTTACCAATCTCTAATTCTCCAATTCTCTCCCGGAGTTCCCATGTCCGACTTCCTCTTCCGCGGCTCGCTCAAAGACCTCGACCCCGACGTTTACGCGCTGACGCAAGTCGAGGCCGAGCGGCAGTACCGCAAGTTGATCCTCATCGCCTCCGAATCCACCGCGCCGCAGGCCGTGCTCGAAGCCTACCGCTCCGCCTTCCACAACCTCTACGCCGAAGGCTACCCCGACGACGAGACGCGCTTCATGTCCCAGAAGGAGCTTCTCGACTACGAAGCGCGCCTCGCGCACTACCGCCGCTACTTCGACCCACGCTATTACAAGGGCGTCGAGTACGCCGACGTCGTCGAAGCCCTCGCCCGCCGCCGCTGCGCCGAACTCTGGGCGGCCGACGGCGTGCGCGCGGACGACATCTACGTCAACGTCCAGCCGCTGTCCGGCGGCCCGGCCAACAACGCCGTCTACCATGCGCTTGTCAACCCTGGGGACGTGGTGATGGGCATGAACCTGCTCTTTGGCGGCCATCTTTCGCACGGCTCGCCCGTCAACCGCTCCGGCAAGTATTACAAGATCGTCTCGTATACGATCAATCCCGAGACCGAGCGGATTGACATGGACGAGGTCGAGCGGCTAGCGAAAGAGCACCGGCCCAAGATGATCATCGTCGGCTATTCGTCGTACCCGTGGGCCGCCGATTTTAAGCGGTTCCGAGAGATTGCCGATGCCGTCGGGGCCTACCTCATGGCCGACATGGCGCACGTCGCCGGCCTCATCCTCGCGGGGGTGTACCCCTCGCCGATAAAATACGCCCACGTCGTCACCTTCACCACGCACAAAACGCTCAACGGCCCGCGCGGCGCGGTCATCCTGACGACCGACGCGGCGCTGGCGCGCAAGGTTGACCGCGCAGTGTTCCCCGGCGAGCAGGGCGGCCCGCACGTCAACGTCTTCGCCGCGCTGGCGGTCGCGCTCAAAATCGCGGCCACGCCTGAATACAAGCAATTGCAAAAGCAGGTCGTCGCCAACGCCGCGCGCTTCGCCAACCGCCTGAAAGGGCACGGCTTCCGCATTCCCTTCGGCGGGACGGAGTCGCACCTCTTCAACGTGGATTGCAAATCCGTCGTCGGCGCGGACGGGACGCCGCTGATGGGCGACATGGCCGCGCGCCTGCTCGACCTGGCAGGCGTCGTCGTCAACCGCAACACCATCCCCGGCGACAAGTCGGCGGCCAGTCCTTCCGGCCTGCGCCTGGGCACGCCCTGGGTCACGCAGCGCGGCTTCAAGGAGGCCGAGATTGACGCGCTGGCCGACGCGACCGCGCAAATCCTCAAGGCCAGCAAGCCCTACAAATATCCGGGCCGCAAAGGCGACCTCTTCCGCGCGAAGGTGGACTTCGACGCCTTCCACGACGCGAAACTCAAGGTGCGCGAACTGGCGCTGAAAGCGGGCATTGACTTCGAACCGGCGCAGCACGGGTATCCGCACTTCTATTACCTGGACGACCCCGCGCCCGGTAGGGGCGAGCCTGGCGCTCGCCCGTACGCGCAAATCGAAATCATCGGCGAGCGCGCCGAGGAGTTCCTGTACTGGGCATTAACCAACGACGTCTACGCGCTGACGCCTGGCGCTTCACAGGCGACCCGACTGTACACGGCTAAGGGGCAGGTGGAAGCCGTGCTCACGCGGCCTGCCGCCTCCCGCTCATCCTTCCGGCTGACCGTCCCGGCTGACAAATCGCCTCTCGTCGCCGCCTGGCTGCGCGACCTCTCCGACGGCTACGTCGCCTTCGACGCAGTGGATCATCTGCGCAAACTCCCCGGCCCGGTCGTCGTGCGCGAACCAGTGGCAGCCGATAAAGCGCCTGACGTCTCCGGCGGCGGGGACGATCTCGACGAGACCAAGCCCTACTTTATCGGCAGTTCGGTGTGGGGCCTCTCGACGCCCGCCCCGCTGCCTGAGTTCCGCTGGGCGGCGCCCGGTGAGCAACCGTCGAACCGTGATGCGCCGCTCCGTAAGACAGCGCTTAACGAGACGCACAAGGCGTTGGGCGCGCGCCTGGTGCCCTTCGCCGGCTGGGAGATGCCCGTGCAATACACGGGCGTGCTCGAAGAGCATCAGGCTACGCGCCGCGCCGCCGGGCTGTTCGACGTGAGTCACATGGGCGTGTGGGAGGCGGCTGGCCCGGGTGCGTGCGCCTTTCTCGACGCGCTCACGACGAACGAAGTCGCCGCGCTCCGGCCGGGGCAGAGCCAGTACTCGCAGTTCCTCGACCCTGACGCGCACGTGCTGGACGATTGCTACATCTACTCTCGTGCGCCCGAGCAGTACCTGATCGTCGTCAACGCCAGCAACGACGACAAGGATTGGGCGTGGGCCAACGCCGTGCTGCGCGGCGCCGCCCTCATTGACCACGACCGCCCCTGGACGAAGGCGCCGGGCCGGAACGGCGTGACGCTGAGGAATCTGCGCGACCCCCAGTCCGGCGTGGATATGCGGGTGGACATCGCGCTGCAAGGCCAAAAATCCCGCGACATCCTGCTCGCCCTCGGCGGCGACCCAATCTCCACTTCTCTAATCTCCAATCTCAAACGCACCGAACTCTGTGAGGCAACTCTCGGCAATTTTGATTTGATCGTCGCCCGCACCGGCTACACGGGCGAGCCAATGGGCTTTGAGCTCTTCGTCCATCCTGACAGGGCCGTCGAACTTTGGAATGCCCTGCTGAAGGTCGGCGCCCCACTGGGCCTTAAGCCGTGCGGTCTGGCAGCCCGCGACTCGCTCCGCACCGAGGCTGGCCTCCCACTCTACGGCGACGAGATGGCCGGGCCTCTCAACCTCGGCGTCGGCGATGCGGGCTTCGGTTCTTACGTGAAGACGCATAAACCCTGGTTCGTGGGCCGCAAGGCGTTCCTCGAGCAGGAGAAGAACCGCAAGGCCGAGGTCACGCGCTTCCGTTTCGACGCGAAGAGCGGGCGCATGGCGCACAACGGCGACCCGGTTTTCGATAAGGAAGGGCGCCTCGTCGGCGAGGTGACGTGCTGCTCGATTGACGCCGAAGGGTACCGATTAGGGCAGGCGTATCTCGAGTTCAAGTCTACCGCCGAGGGCACGCCCCTCCAGATTTTGCAAGGCGCGGGCGAGGCGTTGGCGACGCGAAGCGTGTCGCCTAAGCCCGCCACGCTGGCCGAGTTCCAGGCGGCCCTCGCCGCCTCCGGCGAAAAAGTGAAAGCCCGCGCACCCGAAGCGGCGACGGTGTTGAGCAGGTTTCCGAAGAGGAAGTAAACGTATTCCGTATTGCGTATTCCGTATTCCGTAGAAGGTGCTGATGAACTACGAAGAGTGGGAGCAGAATGTGCCTGCCGAGATAAAAGCTGATGCGCTATGGCTGATGACGGTTTATAGGCAGGCGTTGTTTCTGGGCGATTTAGCCTGGTTCGATGTATGCAAGCTTGCCCAGAACAAGCGCACGCTAGAACTGTCTGACCAACTTTATGGGGCAGTCGGTGGCATCAGCGCAACAATGACCGAAGGATATAGCCGAGGTTCGGACAAAGACCAGGCCCGCTTTTATGAGTACTCTCTCGGCTCTGCCCGCGAGACACGGGACTGGTATTACAAAGGCCGCCACGTTTTGGGTGAAGAAGTTGCTGTTCATCGTATCAAGCTGACTGTCCACATCATCCGGCAGCTCCTGAAAATGGTGCCCGAGCATCGGGGCCGCAAAATTGCGGAAGAGATTGCCTCATACGAGTCCTCGAACATTGAGGACTTGCTCCTCAATGTTCCCCTGCCGCAAGCTTGATCTTGCCCTCTACGCAATACGCAATACGCAATACGGGCCCCCATCTCTCGATGACCCTCCTCTACTTGATCCGCCACGCCCGCTCGACCTGGAACGCCGACGGCCGGATGCAGGGACACGCCGACCCGCCGCTCGACGACCTGGGCCGCGAGCAGGCGCACGCCCTCGCGGGACGCCTCGCCGCCGAGGCCTTCCACGCGCTGTATTCCAGCCCGCTCTCCCGCGCTCGCGAGACGGCCGAAATCGTCGCCGCCCCGCACGCGCTCCTCATCCAGTTTGACGACCGCCTGAAGGAGCGAAACCTGGGCGAGTGGACGGGCTGGAAGGGGAATGAAGTGGGCGAGTGGGTAGCGGCCCGGCCCGACTACGACTGGCGTCTGCACGGCCCGCCGGGGGGCGAGAGCCGGGCCGAGATCACCGCCCGCGCCGCCGCCGCCTTCGCCGACATCCTCGCCGTCCACCCCGAACAGACGGTGGCCGTGGTCAGCCACGGCGGCCTCCTGAGCGCCTACCTGGCCCACCTGCTCGGCGCGCCGCCGGAGAAGCCGGTTTCCTTCGTCCTCGCCAACACGGGGGTCGCCCGGGTGCAGATCGACGACGGCCACGTGCGGCTCCTGGGGTTGGATGACCGCCACCTGTGGTGAAAATCCCACATCCCCCACCGGGGGTACTTCCTTAAATTAGAGTATCCTGAAAGGTCTTGTCCCAACCGGAGTTTCCGGTTACACTTTACACACCGAACTTCTGGTGGATGTGGCGAGTACTTCAGGTATGGAACCAGTAGGAAAGAGGAAAAGACGATGAGCAACAGGTTGTTATCTTCGGGCGGCGCGGCGGCCTCCTTAACCAGGCGTGGTTGGCTTGATCGCCTGTCCAGCCGGATATTTCTCGTCAGCCTGGCGCTCGCGGCGCTGTCCTTCGGCGCGGGCTTGGTGGGGCTGGTGGTGGGCCAACCCGGCCTGTTTTCCGGGGACCTGGACCTGGGGCAGGCGCTGCTGACGTTCGTCCCAGGGCTGGGCGTCGCCGCTCTGGCCGTGGTGGGGCTGGCCTTTTCGCTGATCACCCCGCGCGGCTT
>DAOTXG010000376.1:0-5359 GCA_034435515.1 Anaerolineales bacterium | reverse complement strand
GGGGGACAACGTGAACATGAGTGTGGAGTTGATCACGCGGGTGGCGTTGGAAGCCGGCCAGCGGTTTGCCATCCGCGAAGGCGGGCTGACCGTCGGCGCCGGCGTCGTCACGAAGGTGATTGACTAATCCGATGGGCGGTATTTAAGCAATGGCAAAGAAAGATGTCCGGCCGGTGATTACACTGGCCTGCTCGGAATGCAAAGAGCGGAACTATACGACGGAGAAGAACCGGCGCAACGACCCGAACCGGATCGAGTTCAAGAAGTTCTGTCCGCGCTGCCGGAAGCACACGCTGCACCGGGAGACGAAGTAGTCAAGTAGTCGGGTGGTCGGGTGGTCGGGGTGGTCAAGTAGTCGGGTGGTCAAGTAGTCGGATGGTCAAATGGTCGGGTGGCCGGGTGGTCAAATGGTCGGGTGGTCGTCAATATTGACGAACTGACTACAGACTTATTGACCACGTGACTAACCGACTAATTGACGACTTGACTCATAGACTAATTGACCACCTGACTAACAGACTAATTGACCACGTGACAAGACGGAGGCCAGTGGCGCAATATGGCAGCGCAGCGCTCTCCAAAAGCGAAGGCTGCAGGTTCGAGTCCTGCCTGGCCTGCCTGAACGTAACGGGGGAGACCCCCCCGTAACTCCAAGACACCGCAGCAGGCGAGGCGGTGTTTTGATTGTCTGGAAGGATTAACCGCGCATGGCTAAAGCGCAGCAACAAGTCGTCAAGGAACCGAACGCGATCGTGCGTTTTTACCGCGAGACGGTAGGCGAACTGAAGAAGGTCGTCTGGCCCACCTGGCCGGAGGCGCGCAACCTGACGGTCATCGTCCTGTTCGTCATTGTCGTGACGGCGGCGGTGCTCGGCGGTTTCGATTACGTGTTCGCGCAGTTGTTCCGCTGGGTGTTGGGTCTCTAGTTTTAGCGGCGGGCCTGAGTAAAGTGAGTGAGTTTATGGCTGAAGCTGAAGAGCAGCGCACCCCCGACCGGGACGAGGGGCTGCTGCCAGACGCAGAACAAGACAACGCGGCGCAACCCGCGGAGGGGACGGAGGGCGGCCCCCAGGAGGATGGCCGCAACTGGTACGTGATCCATTGCTACTCGGGTTACGAGAACAAGGTGCGGCACAACCTCGAGCAGCGCATCGAGTCCATGGGCATGAAGGGCAAGATTTTCGACGTGATCGTGCCCACCGAGGAGGAGATCGAGGTCAAGGACGGCAAGCGCCGCACGGTCGAGCGCCGCGTCTTCCCCGGCTACATCCTCGTCCAGATGATCATGACCGAGGAGTCGTGGTACGTGGTGCGCAACACGCCCGGCGTCACCGGGTTCGTGGGCATGGGCAACACGCCCACGCCGCTGCGCCCGGAGGAAGTGGCGCAGATTCTCCGGCGCATGGAGGCCGAGGCGCCCAAGGTCAAAGTCACGTACAAGCCCGGCCAGAAGGTGCGCATCGTGGACGGCCCGTTCAACGATTTCATCGGCACGGTGGCCGAAATTGACATGGACCGCGCCAAGGTGCGCGTGATGGTGTCGTTCTTCGGGCGCGAGACGCCCGTGGAGTTGGATTTCTTGCAGGTGGAGAAAGTATAATTGGCGTATCGCGATACGCGATAGGCGATACGCCGGTGGGAGGGCCGCTGACGCGCGCCCGCGAACACCACACAGGAGAATGATTTAGATGGCAAAGAAAGTCAAGGCAGTCACCAAGCTTCAGATTGAGGCCGGCAAGGCGAACCCCGCGCCGCCCATCGGCCCGGCGCTGGCGGGTTACGGCATCAACATCATGGCGTTCTGCAAGGAGTACAACGCCCGCACGGCCAACCGCCCCGGCGAGGTGATCCCGGCGGAGATCACGGTTTACAGCGACGGCTCGTTCACCTTCGTGCTCAAGACGCCGCCCACGGCGGTGCTCCTGCGCAAGGCCGCCAAGATCGAGAAAGGCTCGCCCCAGCCCAACCGCAACAAAGTGGGCAAGGTCACCCAGGCGCAAATCCGCGAGATCGCCGAGATCAAACTGAAGGACCTGAACGCGATTGACCTGGAAGGGGCGATGAAGCAGATCGAGGGCACGGCGCGGAATATGGGGATTGTGGTGGAAGGGTAGCGAAAATGCGCAAACACGGAAAGAAATACCGCGAGCAGGCAGCCAGGGTCGAGGCCGAAAAGGCGTATTCGCCGCAGGAGGCCGTGGCGCTGGCCAAGTCCACCTCGTTCACCAAGTTCAACGCGACGGTCGAGATGCACATCCGCCTGGGGGTGGATCCGAAGCACGCCGACCAGAACGTGCGCGACGTCGTCGTCCTGCCGCACGGCCTGGGCAAGACTGTGCGGGTGCTGGCCTTCGCCGAGGGCGAGGCCGCCCGCCTGGCGGCCGACAATGGCGCCGACTACGTCGCCGACGACGAGCTGATAAAGAAAATCCAGGAGGGCTGGGCGGAGTTCGACGTCGCCGTCGCCACGCCGGAGATGATGGGCAAAGTGGGCCGCCTGGGCCGCGTCCTCGGCCCGCGTGGGCTGATGCCTAATCCCAAGACCGGCACAGTCGTCCCGGCGGCGGACCTGCCGCGCGTCATCAAGGAATCCAAGGCTGGCCGCGTGGAGTTCCGCGTGGACAAGACCGGCAACCTGCACGTGCCGATCGGCAAGGCGTCGTTCACCGAGCAGCAGTTGTACGACAACCTGGCCGCGCTGATGCACGCGGTGATCAAGGCCAAGCCGGCGTCGGCCAAAGGCGCTTACTTGCGCAAGGTGGTGGTGACGACGACGATGGGGCCGGGGATCAAAGTGGACGCCAATGCCGCGGCGGCCATGGAAGTGTCGGCTTAGTCACAATACATCACATCGCGTAGTAAGTATCCAAAACTTCCTGCTACTTTTTCTCATGCTCGCGGCGGATTCTCTGGCACTGCCCGCCAGGGCAAGTGTGCAATCCGCTGCCCGGCCGCCGGACGCTTCGCGCAAATCCGGCGGAAGCAAAAAAGCAGGGAAAACTTTTGAGGAGTTACTTTGTCGTAGTTATTTCAGTCGCCTGTGATGGTTGACGACTGAAGTCGTCACTACAACTTCGCCGCAGACAGCAGGCCGGCCGGTTTCGACCAGAAGTCCTGCCGAGGTGAAGGCTGACAGAGACGCGCCGACGCGCGTTGAGCACTCTCCCGCGCTTCGGCGCGGTCTGAAAGTCTTTGCCTCGCCGTCCAGCGGGCGGGCAAAGACTTTTTCTTTTTTTTCAACGGATGAAACGGGTAGCGCGCGATCCCGCCGTTCAGTCGTGTGCACTTAGAGGTTGTCAGGGGCTGGGTGTGGGAGCGGCTTGTAGCCGCGACGGTCGCGGTTACAAACCGCTCCCACCGACAAGGTTTGCGTGCATCCGTTCAATCCGTTGACGTTCACCTGAAAGGAGGTGAAATCACTTGGCTATCACCAAGGAACGCAAGACGGAGTTGGCGCAGGAGTACGCCGCGCTCATTCGGAAGAGCGAAGGCCTGATCCTGGTGGAATACCGGGGGATGAACATGAAAAGCATGGGGCCGCTGCGCGCCAAGATCCGCGAGGCGTCGGGCGAACTGCACGTGGTGAAGAACACGCTGGCGCGCCTGGCGCTCAAGGAAGCGGGCTGGGAAGCGCCGGAGAGCCTGTTCACCCAAACCACGGCCATCGGCTTTGCCTTTATGGACTTGCCCGGCGTGGCGAAAGCCCTGACCGGCGCCGCCAAAGACTCGGAATTTGTCAAAGTCAAAGGCGGTCTGCTGGGCAAGAAAGTGCTGAACCCGAAAGAAGTCGAGGCGCTGGCGGAGCTGCCGCCGCTGCCCGTCGTCCGGGCGCAACTGCTGGGCCTGCTCGCGGCGCCGGCCTCGCGCCTGACAGGCGTCGTCGCCGGCGGCGTGCGGCAGGTGGTCAACGTGGTCAAGGCGTACGCCGACCAGGAAGCGCCCGCCGCTTAATTGCTGATGGCTGATTGCGGATTGCTGATTGAGGGCCGTAGCCGCAATCGGCCTAATCAACAATCAGAAATCTACAATCAACAATCCTATTGAAGGAGATTTTTCCATGGCTGATTTGAATAAACTGGTCGAAGACCTGAGCGGGTTGACTGTGCTGGAGGCCGCTCAGCTGACCAAGATGTTGGAAGAGAAGTGGGGCGTTTCCGCCGCCGCGCCGGTGGCGATGGCGGCGATGCCGGCGATGGCCGCCGGCGGGGCCGCGGCCGCTGCGCCCGCGGAAGAGAAGACGGAGTTCACGGTGACGCTCAAGGCCGTCGGCGACAAGAAGATCGAGGTCATCAAGGTCATCCGCCAGCTGACGAACCTCGGCCTCAAGGAAGCCAAGGACCTGGCCGAGACGGCCAACGCCAAGGTGCTCGACGGCGTCAGCAAGGAAGTGGCCGAAGACGCCCAGAAGAAACTCACCGAAGTCGGCGCGACCGTCGAAGTCAACTAACGGCTCACGCGCCTCCGCGCCTTTGCCAACAGGCCGCCGGAACTTAGCCTTCCGCGCGGCCTGTTGTCGTCGCTGGGGGCGGTGCACCCGCCCTGGCTGTCAGGGGTTGACGTGGGGGAGCGGCTTGTAGCCCCCTGACGGGGTGCTTCGCGATCGACCGCGAGGGTCGCAGTTGCCAACCGCTCCCACTGGCAAGGTTTGCGGGCACGCGGGCCGCGAGCAGGTCAGCGCGCTCGCCAGGTTTGGTGTATCATTGAGCCATGACGACCCCGACCCGCGTCCTGGTGATTGAAGACGAAGACCGCATCCGGCAGTTTCTCCAGCGCGGCCTGACGTACGAGGGCTACCGCGTTGACGTGGCCGCCGACGGCCCGACGGGGCTGGCGTTCGCCCGCGAGAATCCGCCTGACGTCGTAATCCTGGACTGGATGCTGCCGGGCATGGATGGCCTGGAAGTCTGCCGCCGCCTCCGGCTCGGCGGGCCGGTACCCATTCTGATGCTCACGGCCAAAGACGCGGTGGGCGACCGGGTGCAGGGCCTGGACGCTGGCGCCGACGATTACCTCGTCAAGCCTTTCGCTTTCGACGAACTCTTGGCCCGCCTGCGCGCGCTGCTCCGCCGGGCGGCCCCGGCCCAGCCGGAAGTCCTGCGCTTTGCCGACCTGTCGCTGGACACCGGGACGCGCCAGGCGTTTCGGGGGCAGCGCACGATTGACTTGACGGCGAAAGAATACGAGCTGCTGGAACTGTTCGTGCGCCACCCCCGCCAGGTGCTCACGCGGGAATTGATCTTCGACCGGGTGTGGGGTTACGACTTCGGCGGGGAGAGCAACATCATCGAAGTGTACGTGCGCTATCTGCGGCAGAAGACCGAAGCCGGGGGCGAGCCGCGGCTGCTGCACACGGTGCGCG
>DAOTXG010000375.1:0-10098 GCA_034435515.1 Anaerolineales bacterium | reverse complement strand
AAGCCGCGGCCGCGGCGGAGATGGGTAATTGGTGATTGGTAATTGGCCGGGCGTTTCCAGGCGCCGTTGCCTCCTCTCCATCCCGCCTCTTCGGCGCATTTTTTTACGACTTTGTCAATTGTGATCCCCTGCGGTCCTTTGGTGCTGACTGACCAGAGGGAATCGTCGTGGAGCAGGTTGCGCTCCCGGATAGTGACCGGGTCGAGGCTGAGTTTCTCGGCCAATTTGTCCATCTGCAGTTCGGCGGCGAATGCGCCCTGCGGCCCGCCGAAGCCCCGGAAGGCCCCCGCCGGGACGTTGTTTGTGTACACCGTGTGCGCGTCTACTTTGACGTTTGGAATCTCGTACGGCCCGGTGCACATCAGCGTCGCGTTACCCAGCACTTTCGTCGAAGTGTAAGCGTACGCGCCCGCGTCCGAGATGACTTCACACTCGGCGGCGACGAGTTTCCCGTCCTGCTTCGCGCCCCACTTGCAGCGGATGAAGAACTGGTGCCGCTTGTGGTGGCCGACGATGGATTCCTCGCGGCTCCAGATGATCTTGACCGGGCGGTTCAGTTTCCACGCCGCCAGCGCGAGGACGATCTGCACCGACATATCCTCGCGCCCACCGAACGCCCCGCCGATGGCCGGGTAGATGACGCGGATTTTCTCTTTAGGCATCTTTAGCGCGTGCGCGATCTGCTCCTGATCCTCGTGCGCCCACTGCCCGGCGACCTTGACCGTGATGCGCCCTTCGTCGTCAAGGTAGCCGAGGCCGGCCTCCGGCTGAAGGTAAGCGTGCTCCTGCATTGGCGTGTGATAGACGCCCTCGACGATGGCGTCACACCCGGCCCACGCGCTCTCGACATCGCCCTTGCGGATGCGGTAACTCTTGACGACGTTGCTTTCAGTGTTCGGGAATAGGAGGGGCGCGCCCGGCCTCATCGCCTCGCGCGGGTCGGTCAGGAGGGGCAAATCCTCCCACTCGATCTCGATCAACTTGCGCGCTTCGTCGGCGGCCTTTTCGGTCTCGGCGACGACCACCGCCACCTGGTCGCCGACGAACCGCACGACGTCCGCGCCCGGCTTGTCGGAGCCTAGCCCGCACAATACCGGCTGGTCGGGGAGGATCAGACCATACTCGTTGTTCGGTACATCCTTCGCGGTGAACACGGCGACCACGCCCGGATGTCTCTCGGCCCTGGATGTGTCGAGCCGCTTAATGCGCGCGTGCGGCCGTCCGGCAAAGAGAATCTTCATCCACAGTTGCCCCGGTATGTCAATGTCGCCAGGATACAGCGTCTCGCCCGTCACCTTACCGAGGGCGTCAATGCGGGGGAGAGATTGGCCGATAGCGGTCATAATCGAAACTCCGAGAATTGACCGTATTGCGTAGTGCGTATTCCGTATTAGTAAAAAGATACGCAATACGCACTACGTAATACGTTTTATCTCCAAATCAAATATACGCCTCAAAATCGCAATGCTCGCCGCGTAGGTCGGATCCATGCCAAAGTAAGAAAGGTTGCCCGCGCCGAGGTTGCGGCCTTTGGAGAGCGGCGTGTCCGAGGCGTAGTGGACGATGCCCAGGTCAAACGGCACGCCGTACAGGTTCACGATCTCGTCCACCGGGTAGCGTTGCGGGCGGGCTAACTCGCACGCCGCCGAGAGATACGGCCCGGCCTCCATCTCGATGTCGGTGTAGCCTTCTTTGTAGAAGACGTGCGTGTAGCGCGCGTTCTGCAAAAACGTCCCGCGCACGCTGACCGCCTTCTGGTTGTCAAGCACCGTGCCGTAGACTACGTGTGGCGCGACGTCTTGCGCCGTGAA
The DNA here is from genome assembly GCA_034435515.1 of Anaerolineales bacterium. Lineage (GTDB taxonomy): Bacteria > Chloroflexota > Anaerolineae > Anaerolineales > UBA6663 > DATDRS01. The sequence continues at coordinate 8,287 of DAOTXG010000375.1, read as the reverse complement.
GCAGTTTTCGAACAGGTAGGTGTTGCGCGAATGCTCGTCGTACACCACCTTCGGGATCATCACGTCGCCGATGGTCCCGTTCAGCGTGGCGCACTTGCCCGTGATGTAAATCCCACGCACCTCCCCTACCCGCGAGGCGATCTGCGTCAGGATGAGATAGGCCGCGTTGCCGAGAGGGTAATCCACGTTCAGGATCACCGCCTCGCTGCGGGCCAGGCGCTCCACGCCGGGTAGATGCAGGCGCGGGTCAAGCCGGGCTGGATCGAGCCGGCGCAGTTCCATCACCTGGGCGTCCACTTCAAAGCGCCCCTCTACGCTGGGGATGCGCAGGAGGCCGCACTCAGCCTCGGCGGCGGCGCGCGCGCGGGCGGCGGCCTGCCCCTCGGGCGTGCGCGCGTATTTCTTCATCACGTAGTAGAGGAAGTTCTCGCGGCTGGAGGGAATGTGCCGCGCCTCGATGTCGCGCCACTCGGCCAGCAAATCGGCGTGCGCGGCTTCTTCGATGTAACTGACCAGTTCGCCTTCGCGCCGCAAGGCAAAGCCGGAGAGGAGGTTGATCAGGCTGTGGGTATTGCTCGAGACGAAGTACACCGGGCGGGCGCGGATGTCCACCCGCGCCGCGCACACCTGTTCGACGTGCTCGTACCATTCCAGCGTCGCCCGGCGGTAGTCGTTCACGCTCCCCGCCAGCAGGCGGACGCTGAACTTCTTGGCCGTCGCGGCGCTGAAGCGCAGATGGTCGAGGAATGCCGCGCCCCAGATGCGCCGCAGCCGGTCGAGGTCGTCCGGGGTCATCGCCAGTGCGCGGGCCAGCGCCTCGGCGTCGAGGTCGGCCTCCCGTGCCGGCAGGGCCAGGCCATGCAGCCGCTGATGGAATTTGTTCCACTCGATCTGGTAAGCGGTTAGCAGCGGGATGATGTCGTCTATGTCCGAGTGGCTGGCGATGAAGACGGCCAGCGTGTCATGGCCGTCAAAGTAACTGCGGCGGCGGCGCGCGCTCGCGCTCACACTGCGCCAGTTGTCGTCCAGCAGGAAGCCGTGCCGCCGGAAAACCTCGCGCGACTGGCCCAGCACCACCAGCCGCGTCTCGCGGATGCAGGCGGGCAGGCGCAAAATGGAGTAAATGAACGCCGACATATCCGGCGCGGGAGAGCGCGCCGCCGGGTGCAGCGACGACTCCATCTGCGCGTGCGCCTCGGTCAACGATTTGATTTGCACCTCGTCGCTGGAGCGCAGGAGCGAGTAATACGTGCGGCGGTAGAGTTCAATCTCTTCCGAGTCGGTGCGCGGGACGTTGCGATCCACTTTCGCTATTTTGTAGTAACGACTTTAGTCGTTACCGCTTTCGCTATGTAGTAACGACTCTGCGAAGCGCCCCAGCGGGGTAAGTCGTTACCGCCGCCCCGCCCAGGGCGCGTCGGTCGGGTCTTTCTTGGGCGGGTTGACGAGGCCGTAACCGACCACCATGAAGCCGTAGACGATGATGTCGAGGAAGAGGGTCACGACCAGCTGCATGATCAACCGCCCCGGGATCGTAAAGAATCTGCCCACCGGGACGGAAAAATTGGTGGGGATGCCAACCGGCAGGAAGCCGGTCTGCTGCTGCAGGTCAATCAAATAACCCGTCAGCCAGAAGGCCCCGACCGTCAGGCCGAGGAGGATCAAAAATCCGATCCCGCGCCAGATCGGGTTAATGGTTTCTTTCTTCGACTCTTTGAAAGTGAAGCGGCTCATAGTTTCCTTTGCTCCTCAACGGACAGTCTCCCCGGCCTTCGCAAACGCGGCCAGGATTTTGTAATAACCGGTGCAGCGACACAGGTTGCCGGTAAGCGCCTGCTCGACCTCCCACTTATCCGGGTGCGGCCTTTCCTCCAGCAGCTTCGCGCCCGCCATCAAAAAGCCCGGCGTGCAGTAGCCGCACTGCACGGCCCCCTCGTCAATGAACGCCTGTTGAATGGGATGCAGTTCACCGTTGCGCGCCAGCCCCTCGACCGTGACGATCTCGGCCCCGTGCGCGCGCGGCGCAGGGACCATGCAGCTCATCACCGCCGCGCCGTCGAGGAACACGGTGCACGCGCCGCATTCGCCCTCGGCGCAGCCCTCCTTCGTCCCAATCAGCCCGGCGTTTTCGCGCAGCATCCGCAGCAGGGTTTTGTCGTGGACGTTGTGGACGATGCGCTCGCGCCCGTTGATCCGCGTGACGATGGGCGACTCGCCGTGCACGACGGTTTTCTCGATCTTCTCCGGAGGCCGCGCGGCGTGCTGCCCCCACAGCATCACCGGACTCTCGGGCAGCCAGCCACGTTCCTGTCCGGCGGCCATGGCCCGCAGCGCCCGCATGGTCGTGACCTTCACCATCTCCGAGCGATAATCCGCCGAGCCGCGCACGTCGTCAATCGGGCGCGCCGCGCGCCGCGCCAGTTCGCCCGCTTGCTCGATCACCTCCGGGGCCAGCGTCTTCCCCGTGAGGTACGCCTCGGCCTCCGGCGCGCGCACAATCGTCGGGGCCACCGAGCCGAGCGCGATCCGGGCGCGGTCAATCGTCTGTTCCGCCACGGGCGCGCCGCGGGTGGGGTCGAAATCCACGACGGCGGCGACGTTGACGACCGAGATAGCCTGCGCGCGGCGCAGCGCGAGTTTGACGAACATCCCGCGCTCGCTCGCCTTCAGCGCCTGGAAGGCGATGTCCACCATCAGCTCGTCTGGCGCCATCGCCGTCCGCCGCACGCCTGTATAAAACTCGCGCAGCGGCAGGGTCCGCTGCCCGCGCGCCGAGGCCAATGTGACCGAGGCGTCGAGCGCCATCAGCGGCGTGATCGTGTCGTTGGCGGGCGAGGCGGTGATGAGGTTGCCGGCCACGGTGGCCCGGTTGCGAATCTGCGGCGCGCCGACTTCCCAGCACGCCTGCGCCAGCGGCAGCGCGCGCTCCACGATCAGCTTCGAACCGACGCAGTGATTGTGCGTCACCAGCGGGCCGAGGTGAATCCGGCCGTCGGCATCGAGCGTGATCTCCGACAGCCCCGGCGCGCCCGTGATGTCAATCAGCGTCTCAATCCCCCGGCGCACGCCGCGCTCGATCTCGAGGAGGATGTCCGTCGCCCCGGCCACGATCCGCGCTTTCGCGCGCTGCTCGGCCAGCAGGCCCAGGGCCTCCTCCAATGTTGTCACTGTGTAGTAGTTATGCCACATGGAAAGCCTCGAATGTTATATGTTCATTCGTCATCGCTATCCTTAACCATCATTGAGATTCTTTTACAAGTTGCTTAGCGCGGGTCACAAATTCTTCCGCCTCTGCCAGGAGTTGGGCAGCACGGTCTTGGGTGATAACGGCGCGCGGTTGATAGTCGCTCTCTTCACGGGCACGCATAGCTTCTCCGATCAGCCGAGCATAGCGCTGTTCTAACTTGCCCGTTTTGACGAAATATTCTGAGAACTTGGGACCAACGCCTGAATGTTTACGGATTTCAACACCCACTGTCGTTAATAGCGCTTTGACCGCGTAGAAAATAGCAAAATAAGCCGCCGAAGTAGTTTCCCGATAGTGGCCGAGGCGTTGCATATCTCGCGCAGCCGCTAACTTGCCGTCGGCGAGGTCAAACCAGATCTCGGGTTTTTCTAGTTCCGGTTCGGCCATAGCTGTTTTCCCTCCCGTCTCACCTTATTGATCAACGGAAAGCCTTCTTGAAACAGTTTTGAGCCTACTACCGTTGGTGCAATATCAATTCCATAAATAAGCATAGTGTCTGTGGCGGCACTGATAATGGCTTGCCAGCGCGGGTCGCCTACCCAACTCACCCAGCGACCATCCGGAAGCCTTTCTTCGTTCCACCTCACGACGACCAATACGTCTACGTCAGAATCAGGCGCTGCTTCGCCGCGCGCGTATGAACCAAAGAGAATGAGCTGACTGATGTCCGCCGGAAACAATTCGAGAAGCCGGCGCTGAAAATCTATCAACGCGCCCCTCACTTTGCGTGGCAGGCGCACAGCGGTCTTACGTTTGCGTTGGCGGCGAGCAATTTGCACTGCCATGAGTCTACTCCAACAACCCCAAAATTGCCGGAAGCAGCTGCTTTTTACGGCTGACCACGTCGGGCGCGTCGAGCGTGCCGTCGGGCAGGCGCGTGTAGGGCAGGTCGTTCAGCCGTTCCACCTGCCCGGCCAGCACCAGGCGGCTGGCGCTCCGCACCACGTCGGTGACCATCAGCACGGCCAGTTTCAGCCCCTTGGCCTCGCACAACGCGGCCAGCGCTGGCGAGATTTCCGGCAGGCGGTCGCTCAGCTCGAGCAGGTCCGCCACCTCGACCTGCGCCACGCCGAACTTTATACCGCCGCCTTCGTAAATCTTCAAATCCGAGGTGATGAGGTCCTCGACCCGGCGCACGGCCAGCCCGGCCCCTGCGTTGAGCACGGCTTCGCCGAAAGATTGGTAATTGGTAAATGGTAATTGGCTGTCAGGCAAGGCCCAATCGGCCAGTTGTTCGGCGGCCTGGTGATCGCGCTCGGTGGTTGTCGGCGATTTCAGGAGCAGCGTATCCGAGAGCAGCCCGGCCAGCAGCAGGCCGGCGATGGCGGCTGGCGGCTTAAGCCCGGCGGCGGCGATGCGCTCGCTTACCAGCGTCGAAGTGCTGCCCACCGGATCCACCGTGAAGGGGATGGGCGCTTTCGTCGGCGGGTTGCCGAGGCGGTGATGATCTAAAACTTCGAGCAGGTCGGCTTCGTCGAGCGCGCCTAGGGCCTGAGAGGCTTCATTGTGGTCTACGAGGATGACCTGCATCCGGGGTGGGTTCAGCACGTCGGGCGAGCGGCACACGCCGAAGTATGCGCCGTCGGCGCGCGTCACGAAGAAGTCATCACGCTCCTCGCGCACGACTCTGTTCCGCCCGTCGCGCACGCGCATCGTCATCGGAAAACGCGGGACGTCGGGGTCCATGGCCTGGCCGCACGGCACGGCCAGCACGCGGGCGACCGACACATTTTCCAGGTCGAGCCGCTCTTCCATCTGGCGCGAGAAAAAGCGAAAGACGCTCGCGCCGGTGATGAGGCCGAGCGGCTGGCCGTCCGCGTCCACAATCGGCGCGCCGCAATGGCTTGCCGCGGTGACGGCCCAGGCCTCGCGCAGGGGCCGGTCAGGGAGGATGGGCGGGAGCGTTCGGGCAATCCGCTCGAAGCGCGGCGAGGCGTCGGCCAGGTAAACCGGCGGCTCGAGGCCGAGGATTTTCAAAACCCAGGCCGTCTGCGGGTTCACCGCGCCCGCGCGGGCGGCGATGGCGTTCTTCCCGTCACGCTCGCGCAGCAGCCACGCATAGCCCATGGCCGAGGCGATGGCGTCTGTGTCCGGGTTAAGGTGGCCGATGATGTGGATAGGAGAGATCATGAGGCAAATCCCAAATCCCAATCTCCAACTTCCAAATTCCAACCTCTAACTTCCAAATTATGTATCTTCGTAGACACGCCACCCGAGGCGGTCGGCCTCGGTGGGGCTGAGCAGGCCTGGCGGCACGTCGGACAGCACCAACTCGGCTTCGGCCAACACCTGCCCCCCAGCATCGCGCATTTCGGCGCGCGCGGTAGCCATTCGGGATTTGAGTTTGAGCAGTCGCCCCACTGCTCGCAAAGGCGCGCCGGTGGGCACCGGCTGGCGATACTTGATCTCCAGTTTTACCGTCATGAAGAACCGGTTGGGGTCCCCGATCATCACCGTGCGCCCGCCGACTTCATCCAGGATAGCGGCCACGATGCCGCCCTGGGCGATGCCCGGATAACCCTGATGATGGTCGGCGATGACGAAGTCCGAGGTCACCTCGTCCACGCCGTTGTCGTAGAAATGCAGGCGCAGGCCAACGGGATTTTCGAGGCCGCAGGCAAAACACATGCGCGAGTTCGGCTGTTTTTGAGCTTTTATCGGGTTCATTCGATATCAAGGTTGACGGCAAGGATGAGGAGTCAACTTTTGTCTCGGAGATAGGCTATCGCTTCCTGAGGTGTGACAACAGCGGCTCGTACGTACTTGGCAACCTCTGGCTTGCCCAGCAAATGCTTTCTGTCGAACGTTACCAACAGATCAACCTTTGCTCTCTTGGCGGCAGCAACGATAGGTGCATCTTTGACAACGACACGTTTCATGGCTGCCGACACATCTCGTGTTGTTGGTTTCACCACCTCAAAGGGTGTTTCTGTAACCAAGCGGTCAAACCGCAAAGCCAGGACAAAGTCTACGTCACTCAAATTGCGCCGGGTCTCTGTCAGCACGACCGTGCTGACGACCAATGTTACCTCTTGCCGGATACCCATGAGGAGCAAGTCGCGAGCATGGCCCCGACCTGAGTGAACGGCAGCATATAAGACGCTTGCATCGAGAAATAGTCGCTTCATTCTGCCTCAGCAGCGGGGATGCCATACTCCTCTTCGATGATTTGGCCGCGCAGCTTGCGGCCACGCTCCATCAGTTCCTCAAGCGTGACGCCTTTCTGCTTGAGCACCTTGCTCATCTCGTCGAGGAGCGCCGACACTACCACCTCGGCGGGTTGAATGAGCACTCCTTGTTCCGTTTCAACGAAGGTCACCAGATCTCCCTTCTTGAGCTTGAGCTTGCGGCGAATTTCTAAAGGGATGGTGACTTGGCCCTTTTCCTGGACGCGAACCGCGATGGTAGCCATAATTCACTCCTAAGTCATACAGTCATACTCAGCTGCAAACAGTCTACCATGCGTCATAGCAAAAGTCAAACCCGCCTCACGTTCACCCACTCTGGAAGGCTGCTTCCGACAGGAAGTGCGCCCCACCTGCGGTACGAGCGCCAGCGAGAGGCGCGCCGTCCACCGCTTGGGTCCAGCCCAACGAGTTCGGCTGCTTGACGACTTCGGAAGAATTCATTATCTGCTCTTGAATGATGGACCAAAGACACGCCAACAGTCTCCATGATCGGCGCTGCATGACCTTTCGCAGGCCAATTATACTTCGGTGTGTCGCCAAACCTCTATTGACATCGTGGGAAGCGAGGGAAACAGGCGCCTGGTAATGGGGCAACTTGTGTGACAAATAGGATGCTTCCACCTCACCGGGTTTGCCCTATAATGTGATTACATTCCTGGAAAGGCGGCGATGTTTTTTCCCGATGGGCCGTTCAGCAATGGGTTGCTTCGGCGCATGGTCAAGGCGCCGCAACCTGATTATTAGTTTGACCCTGACAGCCTCCCTGGTCGGCGCAACCACCACGGGGGCTGCTCCGCTGGGGCAGGGTCAAGCCGCCCCTATCCGGTTGAAGGCGGCAACATTCACCCCGGCCCGGGGTGAAGCGCCTTCACTACCGCCCCACTTAACCATCACCCGTTATGCACAAAATCAGCGCGGCTATTACCTGGTCCAATTCCGCGGCCCGGTCGAGCAGGCGTGGAAGGAACAGTTGACGGCGATTGGGGCCGAACTGCTAGACTATGCGCCGGACTTCGCTTTCAAAGTGCGTATGAACCCGGCCCAGGCGCGTCAGGTCGAACGGTTGAGCAGCGTGGCCTGGGTCGGCCTTTTCCATCCGGCCTACAAACTCAGCCCGGATCTGATTCGGAAGGGGATAGGGCTGTACACCGTTCGGGTCGAGCGCGGCGCAGATGCCGGTTTAGCCGCCTCCGCGGTTGCCGCGAGCGGAGCGCAGGTATGGGCGCGCGAGGGGAATATCCTGTTAGTCGCCGCCGATTCCGCGCAACTCGACGCCCTCGCCCACGTGCTCGACGTCGCCTGGGTTGAGAACTTCAGGCTGCGGGAAAAGCACAACGAGTATGGCGCGGGCGTGATCATGGGCGCGAACACGGCCAACGCAAATGGTTACGACGGCTCGACCCAAATCGTCGCAGTGGCCGATACTGGCCTGGGCGGCGGCACGTCCTCCACCGCCCACGCCGACATTCCGACGAGCCGTATCACGGCGATCCTTGACTGGCCCGGTTCGAGCGTAGCGGGCTGCTATACGGCGATCAACGACGGCCCTGCGGATGTGGACAGCGGTCACGGAACTCACGTGGCTGCGTCGGTGTTAGGCGATGGCGGGCCGCTAGGTGAGGGGCGCGGCGCGGCGTTTGCGGCTGACTTGGTGTTCCAGGCGGTGGAAGACTGGGCCGATATGAAAGGGCTGTGCGCCATCTCGTATCCTGATGGCTACTACCTCATCGGCCTCCCGGCTGACATTCGCCAACTCTTCCAGCAGGCGTACGACGCCGGGGCGCGCATCCACTCAAATTCGTGGGGCAGCGCCGTGGCCGGCGACTACACTTTGGACAGCGCCAACGCGGAC
>DAOTXG010000374.1:0-4185 GCA_034435515.1 Anaerolineales bacterium | reverse complement strand
AGACGACGCACCCCGACCTGCGCGTGGCTGACTTCGTCTTCCACACGGACATGACCTGGGAGACCTCGACCGGTCTGGCCGGCTGCGGACTGGTGCTGCGCTCCGAGGCCGACCTGGATCGCGGGAAGCAGTATCGGGTCTACTTCATGCGCATCCTCAACCTCCCGCTGTGGGACATCGAGTACTACAAGCACGGCGCCTTCCAGCGCAACGTCACCGGCGAGGTATTGAGCGACGGCGCCATCAACACAGAGCAGGGCAGCACCAACTCGATCACGGTCGTCGCCCAGGGCAACAAGCTTGCAGTCTACGTCAACGGCGACCGGCTGGGGGTATTCACGGATAAGGCCCTCAGCGAAGGCATCCTCGGCTACATGGCCTTCCAGGAATCCGGCGAGACGACCTGCACCTTCACCAATTCCTGGCTGTGGGTGCTCAAAGGGGGAGAATAAGAGGGGGTAGGGGGGTCGGGGAGAGAGAGGGGGATGGGGGCCCGGCGTAGTCAACCCAGCCCGCGCCGGGCCCCCCATCCAGCGGTACTCGTTTGACTTATAGATACGCAATACGCAATACGCAATACGCAATACGAAATACGTTGAAATTGCTGTAGTGCGTATTTCGCAAGTCGAAGTGAAGTGCTTTCTAATCCAGAGGAGTTCAAGACATGCGCCGCCTGCTGATTATCCTTCTGAGTTTGATCATCGCCCTGACCATCGCCTCGCCGGTTTGGGCCGACACCAGTTACGTCGTCCAACCCGGCGACACGTTGACGAAGATCGCCGCGCGTTTCAACATCACCGTCGAGGAAATCGCCCGGGCCAACCACCTCGACGACCCGAACGCCCTCCGCGTCGGCCAGACGCTCACCATCCCCGATGGCGCAACCCAGGCTGCGCCGACGGGCGCCACGACCTACATTGTCCAGAGCGGCGACTCGCTCGCCCGGATTGCCGCCCGCTTCAATATCACCGTCGAGGCGCTCATGGCTGCCAACGGTTTGACCACCACCACCCTTCAAGTGGGGCAAGTCCTGGTCATCCCCGCGCCCGTCGAGGCCCCTCCTTCTTCCATCTACGACCGGGTCCAGGGCAGCGCCGGTTTTGTCGGGCGAATTCACGCCGCGCTGGACTGGCTGAAAGCGCACGACCTGGAGGCCTACCAGCGGGTGGACACCTACATCACGATCATCACGCCGAGTCGCTACGCGCATCTGGCGCAGGCGCACCCCTTGCCCGACGGCGGCTGCGCCGTCCGCGCGCTGGCCCGCCGGGATATGTCGGTGAAGATGACCGTCGCGATGCTGTATCACGAGGCGACCCACTGCTATCACTTTGCGACGGCCGGCTGGCCGACGAGCAAAGAGGCCGAAGTGTTCGCCTATTCTGAACAAATCGCCTTCATGGAGCGCCACGGCTATCCAGAAGAAGTGCTGGAGTATTACCGCCGGGTGCTGGCCTATTACGCCAGCCAGCCCGACGACGGGCGGTACATTCCGCCGCCAGATTTTTAAAGAACCGGGTTTCTCGGATTCCGTATTGCGTATTCCGTATTCCGTAAAAACGATAGACAAACGCCATAAGGAGGCAACAATGTCACACAGAAACCTGAACCCATGTCTGATTGTCTTTTTGATGCTGGCGACGGCTTGCGCGACCAGCGCCCCGACGCCCACTGGCACGCCGACGCCCGACCTGGCCGCCACGGCGCAGGTGGTCGAGGCGACCCAGGCTCAAGCGACCGCGGACGCGGCCCGGACACAGGAGGCGCAAGCGGCCGCCGCAACCCAGGCCGCCGAGGCGACGGCCACCCAGTCCTTCGCCCTCACAGCCACGCCCGCGCGCGCCACCGAAATCGCCGCCCAGCGCCAGGCCACCCGGCAGGCGGCCACTGCACAGGCCGTCGCCGAAGCCACGGCGCAAGCCCAGCCGATGCGCGATGTAGTGCAACAGCTTTACGCCGAGGGTTACCTGAGCAGCACAGAGGGCCGTTATTACGACCTGCGGCGCTTTGACGAGAAATGGGCGCAGCTCAACTGGTACCGCTGGTTCGACACGGACCGCTCGCCCTCCGATTTTGTCGTCCGCGCCGATACCTGGTGGAGTTCAGCCAGCGACAAGGCCGACTGGTGGAACTCCGGCTGCGGCTTCGTCTTCCGGGCGAAGGACAACGACAATCACTACCTGGCCTACCTGGGCTTGGATGGCTGGGTGTACTTCTCGGCCTTCCGCAGGGGCAATTACGTGGACCTGGGTGGGAAGAGCTACGGGAAGGTAGACATCCCGACCGGGGAAGCCCAATTGATGCTGGTCGTCGAAGGCGACAAGTTCACCTTCTTCGTCAACGGCGAGCGGGTGTACAGCAGAGTAGACACGATGTTCGACTCGGGAGGGCTGGCGTTCACACTGCTCTCGGGGACGAACAAAGGTTACGGCACCTGGTGCCGCATGAATAACGTCCAATTGTGGGAGCTCAAACGACCTGGATGATCGCGCGCAGGGCTGGCCGTCTATTTCTTCCGGGTCGCCTTGAAGAGGAGAATTGAAGCATGGAAACAAAACCCTGGCTCAAAAACTATGACATCGGCGTGCCGCATACGTTGCAGCCGTATCCGCGGAGCACCCTGCTGGACGTCGTGAGCGACACGGCGCGCCAGCGGCCCCAGCACCCGGCGTTGCTTTTCAAGGGCGCGCGCCTGTCGTACGCCGAACTGGAGCGGCTGAGCGACGCCTTCGCCGCCGCCCTCGCCGCGCACGGGGTCCAAAAGGGCGACCGCGTGGCGCTGCTCCTGCCGAACTCGCCGCAATCTCTCATCGGTCAATTGGGGATATGGAAGGCAGGCGCGATCGCCGTGCCGCTCAACCCCTTGTACACAGAGCACGAGCTCGAACACGCGTTGGTCGAAAGCGGTGCCGAGACGGCCCTGGTGCTGACCCTGTTCTATGGCAAGCTCAAAGCCCTCCAGCCCAGGACCCGGCTCAATCGGATCATCGCCACCAGCATCAAAGAGTATCTCCCCCCGCACCTGCGCCTGGCATTCACGGTGTTCAAGGAGCGGAAGGAGGGACATCGCATCGCGCTGGAGCCAGGCGACTCCTGGCTGGGCGATCTGTTGTGGCAACACGCTTCCGACCGCCGGCCCGCCGCGCCGATTCACCCGGAGGACCCGGCCCTGCTCATCTTCACCGGCGGCACGACCGGTACGCCCAAGGGCGCAGTCGGTACCCATCACGCGCTGCTCATGGCCGGGATGCAGCTGCACACCTGGTGCCAGGGCGCGCTGGTAGATTGGGACGATGTGGTCGTGTTGAGCCTGCCGCTGTTCCACGCCGCCGGGAATGTCGGCGTCCTGACGACGGGCTTAGTCGGGCGCAATCCGCTCGCGCTCGTGCCTAACCCCCGCGACCTGGATGACCTGATCGCGACGATTCACAAGGTCCGGCCGGCTTTCCTGCCCGGCGTGCCCACGCTGTTCATTGCGCTGCTCAAACATCCGGTGGTCCAATCCGGTAAAGCGGACTTCAGCTCCATCAAATTGTGCTTCTCGGGGGCCGCGCCGCTCCTGGCCGAGACCAAGCAGCGTTTCGAGTCGCTGACGGGCGGGCGGATCGTGGAGGCCTATGCGCTCACCGAGTCCATGATGGCCGCCGTGCTCAGCCCGGTGCGCGGGGCGGACAGGCAGGGCGCGGTGGGGATGCCGCTCCCGGATGTCGAGGTGCGCATCGTGGACGCCGACACCGCTCGGGTGGCTCTGCCGCCGGGCGAGGTGGGCGAGGTGCTGATCCGCGCGCCGCAACTGATGCAGGGCTACTGGCAGCGCCCGCTCGAAACGGCTGTCATGCTCCGGGATGGCTGGCTCTACACTGGCGACCTGGGTTACATCGACGAGGATGGTTATCTGTATCTCACCGACCGCAAGAAAGACCTGATCAAGCCCAGCGGCTTCCAGGTCTGGCCGCGCGAGGTGGAAGAGGTGATCGCCTCGCACCCGGCTGTCTCGGAGGTGTGCGTGGCCGGCGTGCCGGATGACCACCAGGGCGAGGCCGTCAAGGCCTGGATCGTCTTGCGCGACGGCGAGCAGGTGACTGCCGACGACCTCCGGGCTTACTGCCGCCAAAAACTGGCGCCTTACAAGACACCCAAACACGTGGAATTCCGCGCCAGCCTGCCGAAGAGCATGATCGGCAA
>DAOTXG010000373.1:0-13832 GCA_034435515.1 Anaerolineales bacterium | reverse complement strand
CTATATTTTGGAAGGCAGCGTCATCGCGCAGATTGGCGAGCGGGTCCAGGCGCTGGGGCCTGGTCATTTTGGGCTGATCAGCACCGGCGTCCGGCACGCCTGGCGGAACGCGGGCGATCAGCCTGTCCGCTGGCTGGAGATGCAGGCGCCCCAACCACGCCCCATGGACGCGCCCGCGGGCCGTGACACGTTCTTCGTCGGCGGCGACGTCCCGGCGCGCGCCGCGCCGCCCGACCTGACCGACCCGGCCAACGTGCTGCTCGGCCACTTCGACGAGGCGCAGCTGCCGCGCCCCGGCGGGCCGTCGCAGATGGAAGGCTTCAACCCCACTACCGGCGTCGCCATCAAGATGTTTGTGGACCGCTCGTTCGGCGCGATTCATCAATCGCTGTTTCTTATTCAATACCAACCCGGCGCCAAGATTGACCCGCACGATCACACCTTCGAGGAATCGTACTTCATCGCCAGCGGCCGCGTGCGCGCGACGGCGGACGGCCAGACCTACGATCTCGGTCCGGGCGATGTGATCTGGACGGGCGTGGGCTGCCTCCACAGTTTTGCGAACGTCGGCGCGGAACCGGTGCGCTGGCTCGAGACGCAAGCGCCGCTGCCGCCGGCCAAGGAGGTGTTCCGATTCGAGAGAGATTGGGCGCAGTACGCCACGAACGAGCCGACCTGATTCCCTTCGTGGATTGGAGACATCAAATCTCCGATTGCCAGTTGCCAATCCCAAAAGGAGAGCCTGACATGGACAAAAAACAGTTCGCTCCCATCCCACCAGAGAAGGCCTACGATGCCCACAGCATGGCCATGCAGGAGGCCCTTCAGAAGAAGGGTTTCTTCACCCGCGAAATCGCGGGAGGGGTTTACCTTCTGACCGAAGGCTGGTACCACGTGGTCGTCGTGCCGACCGACCAGGGCGCCATCGTCATTGACGCCGCGCCCACCATTAGCCCGGACTTCGTGACGGGGAAGAACCTGATGCCCGGGATCCGCGAGATCACCGACAAGCCCATCACCCACGTCGTCTACAGTCATCACCATTACGACCACATCGGAGGCGCCAGCAACATTGTGAGCGACGGCGTGAAAGTCATCGCTCAGGAAGAGTGCGCCGCGCTGCTAAAGGAGGTCAGCGATCCGGACCGCCCGATACCCACTGAAACATGGAAGGACAAGCACACGCTGAAACTGGGCGGGCACACCATCCAGTTTGCCTACTACGGGGACGTGCACTGCAACGGCAACTCATTCATCTATTTTCCGGATCAGAAGATCCTCATGGTCGTTGACGTGATTTTCCCGGGCTGGGCGCCTTTCAGCAGCCTGGCGATGTGCAGCGACCTGCGCGGCTTCCTGCGCGGCCAGGACAAAGTCCTCACGTATGATTTCGACCACCTCGTCAGCGGCCACCTGACGCGGCTGGGAACGCGCGAAGATGTGATGATCCAGAAGGAGTACATTAACGACCTGCAGGTCAGCGCGCGGAAGCACCTGGGCGAGAGGTTCGGGGGTGATACCAATTTCTACGCCATTGGCATGGAAATGGGCTTCGAGAACGCCTGGGCGGTATTTGACGCCTATCTCAATATGGTGGCGGACAAGATGACCGAGGAGGTCCTGCCCAAATGGATCGGCCGGCTGGCCGCCGTGGATGTCTTCACTCGTACTCATGCGTGGGAGATTCTCGAAAGGATGCGCATTGACGCCTGACTACTTCGTCGCATGTGATCTCGCCACCCTGAGTGGCTAAGACCATCCCTCATCCCAACTCCAGGAGAAAAACATGGCAACTCGAACCTTACTCAAGAACGGCTGTGTCCTCAGCCTCGATAAGAATGTCGGCAACTTTCAGCAGGCCGACGTCTTGATCGAAGGCGCCAAGATCGCCGCTGTTGGCCCGAACCTGAGCGCGGCAGGCGCCGAAGTGATTGACGCCACGGATACCATCGTCATGCCGGGCTTCGTGGACTCGCACCGGCATCTTTGGGAAGGAATTTTGCGCAACATCGGCGCTGACATCCCACTGGAGGGCGAGAAGAGCTATCTGGCCTTTGTCTTGAACACCCTGGCCCCTGCCTACCGCCCACAAGATGTCTACATCGGCAACCGGGTTAGCACGCTGGGGGTCATTGACGCCGGGATTACGACCATCCTCGACTGGTCGCACATCCAGGCCAATCCGGAATACACCGACGCCGCCATTCAAGCCTTGCAAGAGTCGGGTCTGCGGGCGGTCTTCGCCTACGGGCCGGTGTGGTATGAAGCGCCCAAACCGGAGCATCCCGAGTGGTTCCGGCAGGCGGCCCAAAAATATTTCTCGTCCAAAGACCAATTGCTCACGCTGGGGCTGGCGATTTTCGGGCCGGAATTTAATTCGGTGGAGGGCAATGTCGCGGACTGGAAACTCGCCCGCGAGGTGGACGCCCGCATCACCGCGCACGTCGGCGTGGGCACGTTTGGCAAGCACGGCAAAGTGGGCGAGGTGGGCAAGACCGGCATCTATGGCCCCGACACCACGTTCATCCACTGCACCACCCTCAACGACGATGAAATCCAGATGATCGTGGACGCCGGCTCGACGGTAACGTTGTCCTCGCCCGTAGAAATGATGATGGGGCACGGCAGGGTGCCCATCCAGCGCTTCCTGGATCGCGGCCTGCGGCCCAGCCTGAGCGTGGACGTGGAGACCAACGTGCCGAATGACATGTTCACCCAGATGCGGTCGGTGATCTCCCTCCAGCACGCTTTGCTCTTTGAGCGGAAACTGGCGGGCGAAGAGAATCTGCCGCCCTTCCTGACCAGCCGCGACGTAATTGAATTGGCCACCATCGAGGGCGCGCGCGCGAACGGCCTGGCCGACAAGACCGGCTCCCTGACGCCGGGCAAAGAGGCCGACGTCATCATGCTCCGCACCGACCGCCCTAACATCTTCCCCATCAACGACCCGATTGGCGCAGTGGTCTGGGGGATGGATACCAGCAACGTGGATTCGGTCTTCGTCGCCGGCAAGGCGCTGAAGCGCAACGGGCAGTTGCTGGGGGTGGATTTGAACCGCGTCCGGAAACTGGCCTACGAGTCCCGCGATTACGTGGTAGCCAAATCGGGATTCAAGTTGCCGCAGATCTGAGTCAACGGATGGAACGGATTTACCGGATTGCTTCCGTTCCATCCGTTCTATCTTCTGATAAGACGGCCCTAAGCCGATTAGGAAACTGTCATACGGCTGCCTGGAGTTGTCGAAACGCTCGCGCGGCGGCGGTAACCGTGGCGTTGATCTCATCGCCGCCGTGCGCGGTGGACAGAAAACCGGCTTCGAATTGCGAGGGCGCCAGATACACGCTGTCGTCCAACATGGCGCGGAAGAATGCGCCGAACTTCCGGGTGTCCGCCGCTTTGGCCGTCGGCCAGTTGATCACGGGTTGATCGGCGAAGAAGGCGGTGAACATCGTCCCCACGCGCTGACAGGCAACGCGGACTTTGGCGTCTTCCGCCGCCGCGCTCAGGCCCGCGACGAGTTGCGCCGCGCTGCGCTCAAGGGCCTCCCACGTTCCGGGTATTTGCAGTTCGCGCAGGGTCTCGATGCCCGCCGTCATGGCCAGGGGGTTCCCGGCGAGCGTCCCCGCCTGATACATCGGCCCGGCGGGGGCCACCCAGTGCATGACATTGCGCCGCCCGCCGTAAGCGCCCACTGGCAAACCACCGCCGATGACTTTGCCCAGCGTCGTGAGATCAGGCTTGACGCCGTAGAGCGCCTGCGCGCCGCCGGGGTGGACCCGAAAGCCCGTCATTACCTCGTCAAAGATCAGCAAGGCGCCGCTCGCCGCCGTGATCTCGCGCAGACCTTTGAGAAAGCCTTCGAGCGGCGGGACCACGCCCATGTTGCCCGCCACCGGCTCGACGATGATGGCCGCAATCTCGCCAGGATACCGCTCGAAGAGGCGTTCGACCGCTGCCAGATCGTTGAACGGCGCGACTAGAGTATCGGCGACGGTGGCGGGTGGCACGCCGGGGGAATCGGGCAGGCCGAGCGTCGCCACGCCGGAACCCGCCTGCACCAGCAGCAAGTCCGCGTGACCGTGATAGCACCCCTCGAATTTGACGATCTTGTTCCGCCCGGTAAAGGCGCGCGCCAGGCGCAAGGCGCTCATCGTCGCCTCGGTGCCGGAATTGACAAAGCGGATCAGCTCGACGGCCGGCATGAACTGTTGAATCAGTTTCGCCAATTCCAGTTCCAGGGGGCTGGGCGCGCCGTAACTCACGCCGCGCGCCGCGGCCTCGGCCAGCGCCTGCACCACGCGCGGATGCGCGTGGCCGAGAATGAGCGGCCCCCACGAGAGCACGTAATCCACAAAGCGGTTGCCATCCACATCGTACAGATACGCGCCCTCGCCGCGTTCAATGAACAGCGGGTGGCCGCCTACGGCGCGGAACGCGCGCACCGGCGA
The DNA here is from genome assembly GCA_034435515.1 of Anaerolineales bacterium. Classification (GTDB taxonomy): domain Bacteria; phylum Chloroflexota; class Anaerolineae; order Anaerolineales; family UBA6663; genus DATDRS01. The sequence goes on along the minus strand of DAOTXG010000373.1, from coordinate 9,384 downwards.
GTCCACGCCGCCGGGGAGCAGCGTTTGGGCTTCTGTGAAGAGTTGTTGGGATCGAGTCCTGTTCATACGAGCGTTCTCTCTGAAGTTGCCTGGATGAAGGCCATGGCCTTGTCCGCCGCCGCCTCGCCGGATGCAATGCAATCGGGAATGCCGATGCCGCGATAGGCGTTGCCAGCCAGGAACAGGCCCGAATGCGCGGCGAGGCGCTGTTCGATGGCGGCCAGTCGCTCCAGGTGACCGAGTGTGTACTGGGGCATGGCCTTCGGCCAGCGGAAGAGGCGGTGCAAAACCGGCGGCGCGACGATTCCCAGGGTGCGCCTCAGTTCGTCGCGCACCAATTGGAGGAGTTCATTGTCATTTCGATCCAGCACGTCTTCCTGCCCGGCGCGACCGATGAAGGCGCGGATCAGACCAAAACCTTCCGGCGCGCGGTGCGGGAACTTGGTCGAGGTCCAGGTGCAAGCCAAAATTGGCGAGGCTTCCACGCGCGGGATGATGTAGCCATAACCATCCAGCGGGCGTGCGCTTCGCGTATCGTCCAACGGGTAAGCGACGGAGATAGTTGCCGTCGAGGTATAGGGGATGGAGCGCAGGACGGCGGCCAGAGACGGATCCAGGTCGGCGAGCAAGCCCGCGGTGATGTAGGCTGGCGTCGCCAGAATGACGGCCTGGGCAGGGAGTGTTTCGCCGCCCGCGAGCGTCACGACGTAACCGCTGTTGAGCGGGTCGGGCCGTATGTTCGCGGCGCTGGCGGCGAGGCGGATTTGCACGCGACTCAGTTTTTGTTCCAGCGCTTCCACAATTTCGGCGAGACCGGTCGGGGGGGTAAGAAAGGCCGAGGGACGGTCGTAGACCGGACCGCTACTTTTCGGCCTGGGCGCTTTTTCCTTCGCGGCCAACATGCCTCGAATGAGGCTGCCATGCTCCCGCTCGGCCTGCCGCAACTGCGGGAAGGTCGCGCCCAGGCTCAACTGCTCCCCGTCGCCCGCGTAGATGCCGCTCAACAGCGGCTCGACCAGGCGGTCGTACACTTCGCGCCCCAACCTCCGCCCGACAAACGCGGCGATGCTCTCGTCGCCATCCTGGGAGCGCGGTGGGATAAAGTAATCCAGCCCCATACGGAGTTTGCCCAGGGGTGAGATCAACCGCGTCTTCGCCATCGGGCCGAAGCGCGAGGGAATGAGGCCGGTCAGCCCTTCGGGCAGTTCGTGGAGTTTTCCGCTGCGCATGACGTAGGTGCGGCGGATTTTGTCATTCGTCCCGTGCAATCGGTCGGCGAGGCCAAGTTCGCGGCACAGGCCGACGCCGCGCGGCTTGTAGGCGAGGAAGGTATCCGGCCCGCCTTCGATCACGAAACCCTCCACGCGTTCGGTGACGATTTTGCCGCCCAGCCGCTGGCCGCTCTCGACTAAGGTCACGGCGAGGTGAGGAGCGGCGCGCGTCAGCCGGTAGGCCGCCGCCAGTCCCGCAATTCCACCACCCACAATTACCACGGCGCGTGAGGGTGCGTTTTCTACGGCGCATGGGGATGCGCCTTCTACGGCGCGAGGGGAAGCCTCTTCTCTCATAGCCAACCTGCCGCCATGGCGGTCTGCCGCACGAGTTCCGCCAGTCCGCTCATCATGGCTGGCGCTGTATTGAGCATTTCAATTCGTTCCAGGCGCATGCCGAGCGCCTCGGCTTGCCGCTTGAACACGATATCTACGTCGTACAGGATTTCGACGTGTTCACAGACAAAACCGATGGGCGCGAGGACGACGTGCTTTTTGCCTTCCGCTGCGAGACGCGCGATCACTTCGCCCGCCTCTGGCCCCAGCCACGGGTCGGACGTCAGCGCGGCCGATTGATACGCGAACTCGCCCGCCGGGGGGCGCGGGCCGAGGCGTTCCATCACCGCCGCCATCGTCGCGCGCAGTTCATCAGGGTAGGAATCATTCCATTCCGAAATCCGCTGAGGCAGGCTGTGGGCGGTGAAAATGACGGGCACGTCCGCGCGGACATCTGCGGGGAATTTTTGCAGCGCGGCGCGCACCCGCTCGGCCAGCGCCTCGAGGTAGCCAGGCATCAGGTGCCAACGTTCAATCCGGGCGATCTCGATAGGCGATTGCGCCTCCTCCACTTTCTTGAAGTAAGCGCCAATACTCAGACGCGAATAGTGGGGAGCCATCACCTGGCCCACGGCGCGCCGGATGCCCGCCTCGGCCATCTGCGCCAACGTATCTTTTATGAATGGCTGCCAGTGCCGCATCCCGATGAACGTTTTGAAGATCGCGCCTGGGGAAGCGGGATCAGCAGCCGCGTTCAACGCCGCTTCGAGCGCGGCGGCCTGCGCCTGCGTGCGCTCGAGGATGGGCGAGCGCCCGCCGATTTGCCGATACCGCTCGCGCACTTCCTGGACGACCTCCGGCCCGGTGGGGCGGTAGCCGCGCACGTCGAGCAGGTACGGCGCCACCTCGTCGAGTGAGTTTGGCCCGCCGTAGGCCATGACCAGGACCCCGATGGTCATCCCACCTCCGGCATCGAGGGTTGAGATTCGAGATCGCGCTCGGGGAAGCGCGATCTACCGGAGAACTCGTGCACCATCTCGACGACGGCTTTCACGTTGTCCACGGGCGTTTCCGGCAGGAGGCCGTGCCCCAGGTTGAAAATGTGGCCAGGGCGGCCGGCCGCCTGGTGGAGGATGGCGCGCACGCGCCGCTCCAGTTCGGAGCGCGGGGCAAAGAGCGCCGCCGGATCGAGGTTGCCCTGCACGGCTACGTTGTAGCCAAGCCTGGCCCAGCCCTGGTCGAGCGGCGTCCGCCAGTCGAGGCCAATCACATCGCCGCCCGCTTCTTTCATCAACGGCAAGAGCGTCGCCGTGTCTGTCCCGAAATGAATCACCGGCGCGCCGGTCGCGCTCACCTGGCGCAGGATGAATTGCGAGTGCGGCAAAACATACCGCCGGTAATCGTCCGGGCTGAGACAGCCGACCCAGCTATCAAAGAGCTGGATTGCCTGCGCTCCGGCTTCGACCTGCGCCACGAGGTAATCGGCGACGACGCGCGCGAGTTTGTCCAGGAGCGCGCGCCACGCATGCGGATCGCCGTACATCATCTGCTTGGTCTTCACGTAGTTGCGCGAAGAACCGCCCTCGACGAGGTAACTGGCGAGGGTGAACGGCGCGCCCGCAAAACCGATGAGCGGCGTCTTGCCGTCCAGTGCGCGGCGCACGAGGCGCACGGCTTCCAGCACGTGGCCAAGCGCCTCGCGCGGTTCCACCGGTCGCAAGGCGGCGACGTCGGCGGCAGTGCGGACGGGATTGTGGATCACCGGCCCCTCCCCGGCGGCAAATTCCAATTGGATGCCCATCGGCATGAGCGGGAGCAGGATGTCGGCGAACAGGATGGCGGCGTCCACGCCCAGCGCGCGCACGGGTTGGAGCGTCACCTCGGCGGCCAGTTCGGGTTGGGCGCAAATCTCCAGGAGCGAATGGCGGGCGCGGATCGCGCGGTATTCGGGCAGGTAGCGTCCGGCCTGCCGCATGAACCAGGCGGGCGTGCAATCCACCGGCTGGCGGCGACAGGCCTGCAGGAAACGGGCCTCGTTCATCGCCATAGCGCCAGCGTCTCCTCGGCGGGATGATAAATAGCCGTGTGCAGGGGCGTATCGCGCAGAGTAAAGCGCCGGGCCTCAGTCGAGCGCAGTTCGTTCACTAGGGCAGAGAAGCGCTGCAGGTCGCCGGTTTCGTACACCACCACAAATTCCTGATCCTGCACGCCGAAGGAGTACAGCAGCAGCTGGGAAATATCCTCGTACTGCTTGCCGATGCGGATGTGCTCGTTCATCATGCCCTGCCGCGCCTCGCGGCTTATCAAATACCAGTCCGTCGTTTTGACAAAGGGATAGATGACCAGATAGGGCCTGCGCCTCTCGCCGAAAGGGTCAATCTCCTGCGTCGAGCGGGTCCTGGTATATTGTGAAGGCTGGGTGTGGCCCCACAGGATATGGCTGAAATGCAGATAAGCGCGGAAGGGAGTGGCGGCGCGAGCAAAATGCTCAAAGAAGTCGGCGATGTCGCCCTTGCTCTCGGTGGGCAGGGCGCTCCACACCAGCACGTCGGCGCTGCTCTCGGCGGGGAACACCTGATACACGGTCACCTTCCGCGCGGCGGCGCACAAACCAGCCAGCCAGTCGCGATGGAACTCGGCGCGCGTTTCCGGCGAGAGAGACCAATAGGCGTCCTTGAAAGCGCACAGGGCAAAATGGTTTAGGGTGCGAGGGGTTTCGTCGGGCATAGTGTTCCTTTAGTTCCTTTCTAATTCCGGCTCATACACACACGCCGGGTCGCTTTCGAGATAATCGCCGGTGAGGGCGTAGGCGCGGCCGCGCTGTCCGCCGCAGATCACGCGATACGCGCAGCGGCGGCACTTGCCTTTGAGTTGGGCAGGATCGCGCAAGGCTTTGAACAGCGGATGGTTGCGGTAGACGTCCACCACGTCGGCCTCGCGCACGTTGCCCGCCGCAAGGGGCAGAAAACCGGAGGGCATGATCTCGCCGATGTGCGAGACGAAGAGAAAACCGCGCCCGTCGTTGACGCCCTTGACCGGGCGGTGAAGTCCGTCGGCGAACTGGAAGCCGGCGCCCTGGAGGAAGACCTCACCCCCTACCCCCGGCCCCTCCCCCCTCTCCCGACGAGAAGCGTCGGGAGAGGGGGGAGGGGTGAGGGCGCGCATCCGCTCGATGGCGACGCGCCGGTACATCGGCGCGGCGGTGGCTTTGACGTCGAACGCGCCGCGCTGGGACAGGTCAAAGAGCCAGTGGAAGACGCGCTCGTGTTCTTCGGGCGAGATCATATGCTGGATTTGGCCGCGCCCCGTGGGGACGAGGAAGAACACGCTCCACTGCACCGCGCCCACTTCTTCCACGAACCGCACCATCTCGGGCAGGAGATGAAGGTTGAGTTTCGTCACCGTGGTGTTGATTTGAGCGCTTAAGCCGATTGCGTGCGCATGGCGCAGAATTTGCATGGTGCGCGCCCACGAGCCAGGCACTTGCCGGAAAGCGTCGTGGACTTCAGGCGTGGGCGCGTCGAGGCTGAGGGCGATGCGGCGCACCCCGGCCTCCATCGCTTCTTTCAGCCGCTCCACTGTGGGCAGGGCGGTGGCCGTCGGCGTCAGCGACGCGCGCAGCCCGAGGTCGGCGGCGCAGCGAATCAAATCGAACAAGTCGCGCCGCATCATCGGGTCGCCTCCGGTAAAGACGACAATGGGACTGCCGAACGCTTTGAAACGCTCGAGTAAGCGGCGACCTTCTTCAGTGGTCAGTTCGCGGGGGTCGCGCGCGTGCTGGGCGTCGGCGCGGCAGTGCACGCAGGCGAAGGCGCAGGCGCGGGTGACCTCCCAGGCGATAGTGAACGGCGCGAGGTCAAAATCGGCTTCTAGCATGCGCCGGTCGTGCGCCTGGCGCTCGGCGGCGGCGCGGGGAGCAAGTGAGGAGGGTGTAGTCATAGCCATCGGGCGGCGTCCTTGGCGTGGTAGGTGAGGATGAGGTCGGCCCCGGCGCGCTTGATGCCCGTGAGGATTTCGAGCGTCACGCGCTCTTCGTCAAGCCAGCCGTTCGCGGCGGCGGCTTTGACCATCGCATATTCGCCGCTGACGTTGTACGCGGCGAGCGGCAGTTCGGGAAAGCGGTCACGGACCAGGCGGATGACGTCGAGATAGGGCAGGGCGGGTTTGACCATGAGCATATCTGCGCCCTCGGCCACGTCGAGCGCAGTTTCGCGCAGCGCCTCGCGGGCGTTGGCCGGATCCATTTGATGCGTCTTGCGGTCGCCGAACTTGGGCGCGCCCTGCGCCGCCTCGCGGAACGGGCCGTACATCCCCGAGGCGTACTTGGTCGAATAGGAGAGAATGGGGAGGTGCTCAAACCCGGCGCTATCCAGCCCCTGGCGAATAGCCGCCACCATCCCGTCTATCATCCCCGACGGCGCGACGACGTCCGCGCCGGCTTCGGCGTGCGAGACCGCTGCCTTCGCCAGCACGTCCAGCGTCTCGTCGTTGAGCACGTAGCCTTCGGGCAAATGTGCATGCGGGCGCGAGCCGTCGCCGGTGTTGAGGACGCCGCAGTGCCCGTGATCGGTATATTCGCACAGGCACACGTCGGTGACGACGATCAACTCTGGCACGGCGTCTTTGACGACGCGCACGGCCTGCTGGACAATGCCATCGGGCGCGAAGTTTTCCAGCCCGACCGGGTCTTTCTGGGCGGGGAGGCCGAACAGGATCACCGCCGGGATGTCTAGGGCGGCAATGGATTCGGCTTCGCGCGCCAGTTGGTCAGGCGACCACTGGAACACGCCGGGCATCGAGCGGATTTCGTTTTTGACGCCCTGCCCGTGCGTGACGAAGAGCGGATAGATGAAGTCGTCCGGCGCCAGCGCCGTTTCGCGCACCATCGCCCGCAGTTGCGGATTGAGGCGCAACCGACGTGGGCGAAGAGTCGGGAACCCTGTCTCTATTTTCTTAACCTCTGTGACACGCACGTTATCTGAGAGTTGGATTGTCATCGGCGCCTCCTCGAGCAGCCTGTTCGACTTCGGCCAGCACGTCACGCAGCGGCGCCCCCTGGGCCTCGGCCAGCCGTTTGCAGTCGTCGTATTCTGGAATCGCGCGCAGCACGCGCCCCTCGGCCAGCGCCACTTTGACGCGCGCCTCGCCGAAGCGAGTGCGCACAGTGCGTATTTCGCGCGGCAGCGCCTGGCGTTCAATCCACTGGCGGCGCAAGCCAAGCGTGGTCGTTTCCTGGAAGATGACCCCGCTCATCGCAGTTTCCTGCGCGGGCCGGCACAGCACGTTGAGCACGTGGCCGGGGCGATTTTTCTTCATGTGCGCTGGCGTGAGCCACACGTCCAGCGCCCCGGCCGCAAACAGCCGGGTGAACACGTGCTCATACAGTTGTGGGTTCATGTCGTCAATGTTGGTCTCGATTAAGACCAGCGTTTCGGCGTCCGCTTCCACGCCAGGCGCGTCCGCCTCGCCCAGCAGAACGCGCAACACATTGGGATACTCGGCGTCTCGTCTTCCCGCGCCATAGCCGACGCCGGTCAGCCGCATCGGCGGAAGTGGGCCAATGGACTTTGCCAGTGTGGTGAGGATCGCCGCCCCGGTGGGCGTCACCGTCTCCGCCTCGGCGAGCGCGCCTACGACCGGCGCGCCCTGCAAGAGTTCCACGACCGCCGGCGCGGGGAGCGGCAACGTTCCGTGCTCCGAGCGCGTGAATCCGCGCCCGAGCGGCAAGGGCGAGACGTGGACGGCCTCGACGCCGAGCAGCATCAGCCCGCACACCGCGCCGACGATGTCAATGATCGCGTCCACTGCGCCAACTTCGTGAAAGTGTACCTCGGCGAGTGAACAGTCATGCACCCTCGCCTCGGCCTCTGCCAGACGCCGAAAGATGTGCAAGACCGATTCTTTTGCCCTGGGATCGAGTTCGCTGTTATGGATCAGCGTCTCGATGTCGCCAAGCACTCGTTCGCCGCTTTCGCCCTGGGCGACGACTTCTACGGCGGTCGCCGCCAGCCCATTCTTCCGTACACGCCGCACCTGTAATGTCCAGCCGGGAAGTTTCAAGAGGCGCAGCCGCCCGACCAGCGCCTGCCATTCCAGCCCGGCGTCCAGCAGCGCGCCGAGGATCATGTCGCCGCTGGCGCCCGCGAAACAGTCGAAATACGCGATCTTCATTCCGCCTGGACTCTCTGCCCACTCCGAGTGATCAACGCCGCCATACACCCAGCCCCGAAACCGTTGTCAATGTTCACGACAGCGATGCCCGGCGCGCAGGCGTTGAGCATGTTCATCAGCGCGGCCACCCCTCCCAGCCCCGTGCCGTAGCCAATCGAGGTGGGCACGGCGATCACCGGGCAGGCCACCAGCCCGGCGATCACGCCGGGAAGCGCGCCGTCCATCCCGGCCACCGCCACGACCACGGCCGCTTGAGCCAACAACGCACGCTGGTCGAGCAGGCGATGCACGCCAGCCACTCCCACGTCGTAAAGGCGCTCGACCCGGCAGCCGTTGAACTCGGCGGTGAGCGCGGCCTCTTCAGCCACGGGGATGTCGGCTGTGCCCCCGCTGGCAATGACGATAAAAGGGCGGTTGTCCTCGGAGGTGGAGGCCCGCTCGCCCGCGATGACCAGCCGGCCCACGGGGTGGTAACACGCCGGCGGCCACCGCTCACGAATCGCGTTCGCGTGGGACTCGCTGACGCGGGTCGCCAGCGCCCGCCCCTCTCGCTCGGCAATGCGGGCGAAGATTTCGGCGGCCTGCTCCGGTGTCTTGCCCTCGCAGAACACAACTTCTGCGAGGCCCTTGCGCAACGCGCGGTGGTGGTCAATCCGCGCGTAGCCGAGATTCTCGTACGGCCAATCCCGCAAGCGCGCCAAAGCCTCGTCGGCGGAGACCTGACCGCTGGCGATCGCGTTCAACAATTGCCGCAACTGCTCTTCGTTCATCACCGCACCACGTTGAGGCTTCCCATCCGATAGCCATCCAGGTCCACCGTCACGTAGACGTAGCCGAGTTCGTGCAGCGTCTGCGCCAGCCTCTCGCGGTGAGCGATGAGCGTCACGAGATCATCAGGTTCCACTTCAATACGGGCCAGCGGGCCATGGTGCCGAACGCGCGCCTGCCGGATGCCCAGGCGGCGCACGGCTTGTTCCGCGCGGTCAATCTGGGCGAGGGCTGCACGCGTGACGGGCATCCCGTAGGGAATGCGCGACGAGAGGCACGCCAGCGAAGGCTTGTCCCAGGTGGATAGACCGAGGCGGCGAGAGATTTCACGCACTTCGGCTTTCGAGAGGCCGACCTCTGCCAGGGGGCTGCGGACGCCAAGTTCTTCGGCGGCCTTGCGGCCCGGACGGCGGTCGGCGAGATCGTCGGTGTTCAGGCCGTCGGCCACGTGGCCGAAGCCGTGCGCACGGGCGTAGGCGATCAATGTGCTGTAGACTTCTGTCTTGCAGAAATAGCAGCGGGCCTCGGTGTTTGCCTGATAGCGCGGGTCATCCACTTCGTGCGTCTCCAGCGTGGTGAACCTGGCGCCCAGGTGGTGGGCGAGGGCCTCGGCCTCTTCCCGTTCACCGGACGGCAGGCTGGGCGACACAGCGGTGACGCCGATCGCGTACTCCTCGAGTTCATCGTGCGCGATCTTCAACACCAGAGTCGAGTCAACGCCACCTGAATAGGCAACCACGACGCTCCCCAAATCCCTGACCACCGCTCGCAGGTGGGACAATTTTTCTTCCAGCTGCCCACCATCAATGGGGATAACCGCGTCGAGCGGGACGAACAGGGGGGTGGAGGGGTGAGCGGGAGTCACAGCGACCGGGCAGGTATCCATCGGTTCTCCTTC
>DAOTXG010000372.1:0-9740 GCA_034435515.1 Anaerolineales bacterium | reverse complement strand
GACAAGCGCAGAGTGACGGCGGCGGGCAGGTCGCCCAGGACGGCGCGCAGAGGGTGTTGCGCGCCAACTTCATCGTCTCGGTAGGTGAGGATGAGCAGACTCGCCGCTCGTTGGATGCGGCGGCCGAGGAATTTAATCAGGTCGAGGGTCGCTTCGTCGGCCCAGTGCACATCTTCCAAGACGGCGATGGTCGGTGAGGGGCTGCGCTGCAGTTCGAGCAGGAAGGCGGAGAAAACGGCGCGATGGTCGTCGCCTGAGTTGAGGCGGGCGAGCAGGGCCGGCTGGGCCTGGAGGGCGATGTCGTACAGCGGGCCGAGCGGTCGCGGGGTGAAGAGCGCGTCGCACGCGCCCCACAGGATGCGGGCGGCCTTCTGCTGGCTGCGCGAGAACTCATCCACCAGGGAGGTTTTGCCAATCCCGGCTTCGCCGCCGACCAACACCACGCGGCCCTCGCCCGCGGCGGCGTGGGCCAGCGCCTCAGTGAGGGCTTGCAGGTGCGGCTCGCGCTCCAGGAGCGTTGTCATATGATACTGCCCCTGCCGAGGCGGCAACAATCCAACTATATCTGGCCCTGATGTACTCGTGCCAGCTTACGGACATCGTGCTCACTCCCAGCCTTCACGCGTATGGGGTCGTCGGCATTTGGATATACCGCTCCGGCTGTTCCCGGTTCTGCCGAATGGCGAAGAAGCGCCGTTCGATTTCCTTGAGCACGGCGGCGTCATAATAGACCATGCCACAATTCAGGCAAACCTCGACTGGCGTGTTGGGAACCAGCAGGTATTCGCCTGAGTGGCTGTAGAGATACTCGATGCGCCGCTCCTCGTAATTGTCACTACCGCAAAAGTTACACTGAATTTTCATTATCCATGCGTCTGAAAAGCCATGTGATGAAACAGAGTCGGGCGAATCTGCCCGGCTCTGTCTTTTTACCACCCTTCGATGTACTGCTGCCAGTCGGCGTTTTCGGGCAGGTGCCGCCCGAAGAGGTAGGCGGCGGTGGGGGCCGGTTCGGCCGGCCGATGCCGGAGGGCCATGTTGACCTCCGACAGCGTGCGGCCTCCCTTGCGGCGGTTGCAGGGCGGGCAGGCAGCCACCAGGTTGTCCCAACGGTGCTGGCCGCCCCGGTGGCGGGGGATGACGTGGTCAATCGTCAGGTGCGTCATCTGCCGCCCGCAGTACTGGCAGGTGTAGTTGTCGCGGCGGAAGATTTCGCGCTTGGTGAGCTTGACGCGCGGGCGCGGGCGCTTGACCATGTGCCCCAGCCGGATGACCGACGGGCGCTGGTAGCTGGCGCGAGCCGTGCGGATATAACCGCGTCCATTCGCCACCATCTCCGCCTTGCCGGTGAGAATCAGGCCAATGGCGCGTCGCGTGTCGCACACGTTGAGCGGCTCGAAATTCGCGTTGAGCACCAGAACCGGCTGGTTCATTGTCTGCTAACTGCCGGGGGGGAACAGCCCCACCGGACTCATTGCGCAAAATTCTAACATTGATAGCGAAGGCTGACAAGAATTACGGAAATCCCAAATCCGCGCCCACTTGCCATTTACCGGTTACCCATTACTCCTCCTGGTAAGTTGTAATTGGTAATTGCTTCAGCAAGCGGTACTTCTCAAATTCAGACCACCCCATCAGCAGGCTGAGCCGCAGGCCGTGCAGTCCATCACGCCAGCCGGAGAGGGTGACGAACCGCCACCAGAACTGCCGCAGCGGCTGGGTGATGAACTTGTGCGGCGCGGCCCGCACCCCCTCGGCGGCCAGGCGCCGGGCGTCGTAGGCGGCATAGTCTTTCTGCCTGGCGATGAATTCAGGGACGGTCTCGTAATTGAGGTGGATGAGAGGTTCACGTAGATACCCCGCCTCTCCGTCAAGCAGCGCCAGTTCGTGCACCGGGCGCGCCGGGTCGTATTTCGCCCTGGCCCGGCGGAGGAGGCGCAGCTGGTAATCGGGATACCAGCCCGCGTGACGGGTGAGCCGACCGAAGAGGTAGTTGTCGCGGGGGATCCACCAGCCCGCCTCAGAACGCGCTAAGACCTCGCTGATTTCCTGCGCCAATGCCGGCGTCACTCGTTCGTCGGCGTCCACGAACAACACCCACTCGGCCCCGGCGGCTTGCAGGGCGGCGTCACGCTGGCCAGCGTAGTTGTCGAACCGGCGCTGGACCACGCGCGCGCCGGCGGCCCGCGCGATCTCGACGGTGCGGTCGGCGCTGAACGAATCGAAGACGATCACCTCGTCCACCCACGCAACCGAGGCCAGGCACTCGGGGAGATGCTTTTCTTCGTTGTGCGTCAGGATGATTGCGCTGAGCACGAGGGCTGTTTCGGAGAAACTCAGGGACCTGAGGTGAGGGAACTGAGGGAACTCAGGGAATTATTCAAGCAATTCCCTCAGTTCCTATAGTTCCTTCAGTTCCCTGCCAAGAGGGGGTCGGCGCATTTGCCAGACCCGGATGATTTCGTTCAAAGCCAGATTCATCTGCGCCCGCGCGTTGGCGTCGAGTTCGCCGCGCTGGCTGCGGCGGTGGTTGGCGCGGATGCGCGCGCGCATCGCCATTGGGACGAGGCGGCGCAGGAGAGCATTCGTCGCCAGGCCGTAATAGCGGTAATACAAACGGCGGCGGCTCGTCCACAATTCCCGGAAGGCGTCGGAGCGAATTTGCGCGGTGCTTTGTCCGCCGTAGTGGACGACTTCGGCGGCGGGGACGACCCAGCGCTCCCAGCCTGCCCGCGCCATACGCCACTGCCAATCAATCTCTTCACAATACATGTGAAAAGTTTCGTCGAACAGGCCGCACTCGACGATGGCCTCGCGCCGCACGATAAAGGCCGCGCCCAGCGTATGGTCAACGCGAAATGGCGCGCCGCCCGCGTAGGCCGCCGCCGGGTAACGCCCGTTGACTGGCGAGTCGAGCAGTCCGCTCAGCCGTCCAGCCGGCGGAAACAGATCGAAGGCGGCTTGCGTGAGGCCGGGGAAGCGAAAGCCGGAGTGTTGGAGCGAGCCGTCGGGGTTGAGGAGTCTTGGGGCCGCTACACCCGCGCGGGGATGAGCGCGCATGAATTCGGCGAGAGGGCGCAGCGCGCCGGGGTGGACGATGGCGTCGGGGTTAAGAATCAACGCAAAATCGGGGGCGGTAATTTGTAATTGGTGATTGGCAGTTGGGATTTGGGATTTGGGATTTTCGGCGAAGCCGAGAGCCTTTAGGCCCACATTGTTGCCCGCCCCCATCCCGCGATTTTCGGTCTCGACGAGCCGGGTGCGTGGGAAGTGCGTTTTGAGCATCGCCGCCGAGCCGTCGGTCGAGCCGTTATCTACTACGCAGACTACGCCGCGCAAACCGCTCTGCGCCAGGTCGAGGTATACCGAGTCGAGGCACGCCGCGAGCAAATCGCGCACGTTCCAGTTGACGATGACGAGGCCGAGGTCCATGCCGTGACAGGGTGAGGGGGTGACAAGGTGACAAGATGAATCTCATCCGGTCACCCTGTCACCATGTCGCCTTGTCAGGTATATCTCTTCCGCACTTCGGCGCTCAGGAAGTCCATCACCCATACGGTGATGACGATGGCCCAGATCGCCGTTCCGGCTTTGTGATTTTGCGAGGTGTTGATCATCTGGCTGAGGAAGTAGCCGATGCCGCCGCCGCCGACGTAGCCAATGATGGTGGAAATACGGACGTTGATGTCCCAATGGTAGATAATGTACGAGAGAAAGTCGGGGACGATTTGCGGAACGATCCCATAGACGATGACTTGCAGGCGGTTGGCGCCCGTGGCCTGGACCGCCTCCACTGGGCCGTGATCAATGTGCTCTACTGCCTCAGCGAAGAGTTTGCCCAGCGAGGCGATAGTGATGAGCGTGAGGGCGGCCACGCCCGCGAACGGGCCGCCGAACCCGAGCCAAAAAGCGAACACCAGGCCCAGCACCAGCGGCTCGAAAGAGCGGCCAATGTTGAACACCATCCGCGTCAGTGTGTACATCGTGCGGCCGGCCCCGCTGCGCCCGGTGATATTTTGGGCCGCGAAGAAACTCAAGGGAGCGGCCACCACCGTCGCCGCGGTCGTGGCGATGAGGGCCATGAAGATGGTGACGATGATGGCGTCGGTCACTTCACGCAGCGTGGGGCTGGGTTTTAGATTTCCGACTTCCACCTGCACTTCCACTTCCAACTTGCTCGGCACGCCATCTTTGGTGGCAATGATGGGACGGGCCTCGAATTCGGCGGTGAAGCGTCCGTGGGCATCGGTGGTGATGAAGGGGCCGGGGAAGTATTGGCCGGAGGGCAAACGCCAGCGCAGCTGCAAGTCTGTGTTCGGCGGCAGTTCAAACCCCTCGACGCTGATCTTGTCGCGCGGGTTGGCGCAGGAGACGCTGGGGAGGATGCGCGGCCCGGCGGTGGGCAGCGCGGCTTCGGGGGCCGAGCCGCACGGCACTGGGAAATCCACCTGCAGCGTCACCGGTTGGATTTCGCGCTGGACGACGTCGGGCGTGAGGAAGGCGTGCAACAGCGGCCAGCCCTTGGGCAATGAGATAAACAGTCGGGGGAAATCCACCTCCGAACCACGATAGGCGACGACGTACGCCGCCACGACGAGGAGGGCAAGCAGAGTGGTGCGAAGCGCGCGGCCAGGACTCATAACAACCGCTCACGCAGCCGGGCGCTCAGTTGATCCATCAGCGCGACCACGACCAGGATGGCGAGGAACGAGGCGCTCACCGCGCGGAAGTCGCTCAGGTTCACCCATTGCACGAGAAAGAAGCCGATACCGCCGCCGCCCACGAACCCGATGATGACCGAGGCGCGGACGTTGATATCCCAGCGGTAGATGGTGAAGGCCGTGAACGGCGGGACGATTTGCGGGATGACGCCGTAGCGGACGACTTGCAGCCAATCGGCCCCCGTGGCCCGCATCGCCTCGATTGGGCCGGGATCAATGCCCTCGATGACTTCGGAATACAACTTGGCCAGCGCGGCGATGGTGTGCACCGCCAGCGCCAGCATCCCGGCAAACGGCCCCAACCCGACGATGACGACAAAGATGATGGCGATGATGAGCGATTCGATCGAGCGCACGATGTTAAGCAGGGTGCGCACGGCCACGTAGGTCGCCAGCGTCAGCGGATTGCCGCTCATCAAGTTGCGGGCGGCGAGGAAGCTGATGGGAATGGCAAACAAAGCCCCCAGCGTCGTCGCCATGAGGGCCAGGGCCAGCGTCTCGTAAATGCCCTGCACGACGAACGCGCCGTTGAGCGAGAGTTGGTAGCCGCCCACGGGGCGCTCTTGTTGGATGTAGACGCGCTGTTCCTGCGGTCGGTTGGGGTCAATGCCCGGCGGGATGGCGAGGGGGACGTTCACGGCGATGGTGAAGCGGCCCTGGGCGTCGGTGCGCGTGGCCAAGGCGGCGCCGTCGGCCTTGCGCAGGGGGAAGAAATCGCCGATGGGGCTTTGCCAGGTGACAGCCGCGTCGGCGTCGGGCCAGAAGCCCGCGCCGGTGATGGTGAGCGAGTCGCTTACCTGGGCGCACCCCGCCGAAAGCTCCAGCGTCATCCCCGCCATCGCGTTCGCGCCTGGCGGCGGCGCGTCGGAGCAGGGCACTTGCAATTCGACCCAGGCCTCGCGCACTTCCGATCTTGGCTCGACGAAATCGGGCCGAGTCATGGGCAAAAGAATCTGCTGGTAAGCGCGGTCAAAATTGTCGAAGAACGCGGTCAGGTTGATTTCGGTGGCTTGCCAGCCGAGGCCATAAAACAAAATGGCGGCGGCCAGGAGCGGTGGTTTAACCGAGAGCGACGGTTGGCCCTCGCGCACTGGGAGGGCATCCCACACGTTCCATACCCAGACGCCAGCGGGGCAAAGGAACCACGCGGCCTGCCGCGCCCACAGCGCGAGCAACACCGTGAGCACGACGAGACTGAAGAGGCTGAGGCCGCGCATGCGCCGGCCGCCGAGGAACTGGCCGAGGCCAGGGAGGATAAGCGAGGCAAGCGCGTAGAACATCGGGTGTTGAACGCCTCGACGGTTCACGCTTCGCCGCTCAGGCCGGCGCGCACTTCTACCGCTTCTTCGCCATAGATTTCCTTGAAGCGTGCGCGGTCAATCTCCTGCGGCAGGCCCTCGAACACCTTGTAGCCGTCTTTGAGGGCAATGACGCGCGTGGCGTAGCGATGGACCAGATCTAAAAAGTGCAGACTGCAAATCACCGTGATCTTTTCTTCTTTGTTCAATTGCTCCAGGTATTGCAGGATGCTGTGCGAGAGCACGGGGTCGAGCGAGGCCACCGGCTCGTCGGCGAGGATGAGTTCGGGGTCCTGCATCAAGGCGCGCGCGATACCCACCCGCTGCTGCTGACCGCCGGAAAGGGCGTCGGCGCGGGCATTGGCTTTGTCGGCGATGCCCACGCGCTCGAGCGCCTTCAGCGCTTTCCGCCAGTCCGCCTGCGGCCAGAACCCGACGAGACTGGCCCACGGATTAGCGTAGCCGAGACGGCCGGCCAACACGTTGGTGATCACGCTGGAGCGTTTTACCAGGTTGAACTGTTGAAACACCATGCCGATGCGGCGGCGGATGCGGCGGAGTTCGGCGCCCGAGGCCGCGGTCACGTCCACGCTGTTCCAAAGCACTTTGCCCTGCGTCGGCTCAATCAGACGATTGATGCACCGCAGGAGCGTGGATTTGCCGGAGCCGGACAGGCCGATGACGACCAGGAATTCACCTTCGGCCACGCTGAAGCTCACGTCGGTCAGCGCGCGCGTTCCATGGGGATAAACTTTATGGAGGTTCTGGATTTCAAGCACGGGCGCGGCTCCTCGGCGATAAATCAGAGAGAGGAGCCAGGCTCCTCTCTCTGTCAGCGCGCGTCGCGCGCAACACCGCCAGTGTTAGCGGACGAGCGAGGCGATGTCAATGCCCGAGGCCGCCAGCAGGACGCGGAACTCGTCGAAGAAGGTATCGTCAACGGCCTGGAGGCCGTCAATCGAATACAGTTTTCTCATCGCATCCGCGCCCGCCTCGGTCTTGGAGACTGCCAGCAGGGCGTCGCCCAATTTCGTGCGCAGCTCGGCCGGAACGTCAAAGGCGAAGCCGACGGTATCGTTCGGGATGATGTTGCCGGTCTGGTAAGCGACGAGCACCTTGTCGTTCACATCCGGCAGGTCATTCTGGATGGCTGTGTTGGTGCGGGCATCCACAAAGGTCGCCCCGAAGTCGCAGATGCCGCCGGCGTAGATGGCGCGGATGACGGTCGGGTGGCCCTGCACGAACGCCGCCGTCCGGGTCTTGACGCCGGCCTCCGCGACCAGGCTGGCCGGGATCACGTAACCGGAGGCCGAGAACGGATCAGTCCAGCAGGGCTTCTTGTCGGCGAACTGCGCCAGCGCGGCCGCCGGGTCGGAGCCAGGCTCAAAGGCCTGGTAGCCCTGATCGGCGCGCGCGACGAACTGTGTGGCGTAGTGGTCCAGCCCGTTGCGGAGCGTGATCACGGCGACGTCGGCGCAGGGCACATCGGCGCCGCTCGCGTCCTTAACCATTGTCTGGTGCGCCACCAGATATGCAAAAGGCGGCAGCCAGCCGATTTGGCCATTGCTGGAGCACATGGCCTCGATCATGGCCTTGTAGTTCGTCGGGACGACGGCCTTGATCGTCAACCCGGTCTCGTCGGCGAGCAGTTTGGCGATGGTTTCGCCGCTGGCGATCAGTTCGTCGGTGGTGGCCGACGGCGCGATGGCCATAATGAGGGGGCGTTCGGCCGACCCCAACGGGACTTCAGTCGGCTCGGGCGTGGGGGAGGGCGGCACCGGCGTCGCGGTGGGCGGCGGGGGCTGCGGGGTGTTGGTCGGCTTGGGCGGCTCGGTGGGGGCGACGGTCGTGCCAGCCGGGCCGCAAGCCGAAAGCACGAGGGCCGTGAGCATCGTCACAGCAAAGACTCTATAGAGCAACTTCTTCATGGCGTTTGGTTCCCTTCTTTCTCCTCTAAAGGTTTCTGGTCAGACCGGTAGCGCAGTGCGGGATGGATGCAATCACTTGACCTGGTTAATCACCTCCTTAGGATAAGCGTGCAAAGTCGGCGGCCTCTCGCCCGCCGACGAGTATCATCATAACTCGCTTTTGATTAGTGAGCAAATACAGGCAGGGATATTTTTGCCCCTCCCGGCCGATAGGGTTATACTCTTGGGAAACCCGCTCACTCAAGAGGAGGAGTGACATGAACGATATCAAGCGTAGTTTTACGACCGTGACCTGGGTGATGATTCCAGTGGCCATCGCCATCAACATCGCCGTGGGGCAGTTGATCTACACGCTCAAAGTGCCGCTCTATCTCGATTCCATTGGAACCGTGCTGGTGGGCGTTCTGGCCGGGCCATGGGCCGGCGCGCTCACGGGCTTGCTGGCTAACCTGATTTGGGGACTGACTGGTCTGAACGTCACGTACGCGCCGTTCGCTGCGGTCGCCGCCGTCATCGGCCTGCTGGCCGGATTGTTCAGCGAGGCGGGCTGGCTCAAGGCCTGGTGGAAGGTGATCCTCGCGGGCCTGATCACCGGTCTGATCGCCGCCGCCATCTCCGCACCCATTTCGGCTTATGTCTTCGGCGGCGTGACTGGCGCCGGCACCGACGTGGTCGTGGCGATGTTCCGCGGCATGGGCGCGGGTATCTTGCCAGCCACTTTTGCTCAAGGCGTCTCCTCGGATCCGTTGGATAAGGCGATCACTTATCTGATTGTCTGGCTCATCCTCCGGGCCTTACCGGAACGATTCCTGGCCCGTTTCGCGCGCGCGGCGGATGTGAAGTAAGCCACCGCCCACGGACTTCCAGACCGAGACACCCAGGGTCGCACAAACCCTGGGTGTGTTATGCGACAGTCGTGAGCATCGGCTTGTATGCGGCGCGCAACAGCGGCTTGCACGCCCTCCACCCACTGACCAAGCTATCGTTGGCGGGTTTTTCATTGGTGGGCGGCCTCACCCTGCCCGAGGCGTGGGCGATTTACGCCTTTTGGATCGCCGTGATCCTGCCCCTCGCCGCATGGGGCAAGGTGGGGGTCGAGTTGTTCCGAGCGGCCGGGCGTGTGACCCTGCCGTTTGCAGTTTCGGTGTTCCTCATCCAGGGGTTGTTATGGCCGGGCGGTACGCCGCTGGTCGCCGTCGGGCCGCTCTCGCTCAAGCAGGAGGGCCTGGTCTTTGCCCTGGTCAGCACCGGTCGTATTCTAACGGTCGTCAGCAGTTTCATCCTGTTCGCCCTCGCCACCCGGCCCGACGCGCTCATGCTCAGCCTCACTCAGCGCGGTTTGCCGGGCAGCCTCGCCTATGTGGTCGTCGCGACAGTTCAAATCGTGCCGCGCTTTCAGGCCAAAGCCGCCGCGATTCTGGACGCCCAGCGGGCGCGCGGCCTGGAGACCGAGGGCCGTCTGTGGCGGCGGGCGCGCGCGGTGTTGCCGCTCGTCGCCCCGCTGATCCTGGGCAGCCTGGTGGAGGTGGAAGAACGCGCGCTGGCGATAGAAGCGCGGGCGTTTAACCATCCCGGACCGAAGACGAGCCTGATGGAGATCGCCGAGGCCCCCTGGGAGCGCGCGGCGCGATGGATACTCATCGCAGGGATGATGGGAATGATCGGGTTGGGGTTGTGGCTGAGACTGTAGCCGCCAGGAGATGATCACACTCGATCACGTCACTTACACCTACCCGGCTGCCTCCGCCCCGGCGCTGCGCGATGTCTCGCTCACCGTTCCGGCCGGACAGTTC
>DAOTXG010000371.1:0-20089 GCA_034435515.1 Anaerolineales bacterium | reverse complement strand
TTTTTCTCATGCTCGCGGCGGATTTGCAATCCGCCGCCCGGCCGCCGGATTACAAATCCGGCGGGAGCAAAAAAGTAGGGAAAACTTTTGAGGAGTTACTTAGCGGATTAGCGGATCGGGCAGCGCCATCCGCTATCCGCCATCTGCCATCTGCCATCCGCTGACCAACCAGCCGCCATGTTACAATCCCCTCATGTCTCACCGCCTGCGCCGCGTCGTTGGCCTCGGGCTTTCGTCCTTCGTCCTTTTATTATTGGTCATTTGGAATTGGTTAATTATTGACCTCCCCTCCCTCGACCGCCTGACCGAAAACCTGGCCGTCCCCTCGACCAAAATCCTCGCGCGCGACGGGCGGTTGTTGTACGAGATTGCCGACCCGGCAGGAAACCATCACACCACCATCGCGTTGGACGAAATTCCGCTGGCCCTGAGGCAGGCGACCATCGCCACCGAGGACGCGAGTTTCTATTCCAACCCCGGCGTGGACGTCGTCGGCATCCTGCGCGCGTTGTGGATCAACCTGGCGGGCGGCGAGGTGCTGGCGGGGGGGAGCACCATCACCCAGCAGGTCGCGCGCAACATGCTGCTCGACCCACAGGAGCGGGCGCAGCGCACGCTCACGCGCAAACTGCGCGAGTCCATCCTCGCCTGGCGGCTGGCGCGAGCCTATTCTAAAGACGACCTCCTCGCGCTCTATCTCAACCAGACCTACTACGGCCACCTGGCCTACGGCGTGGAAGCCGCCGCCCAGACGTACTTCGGCAAGTCGGCGCGCGCGCTCGACCTGGCGGAGTGCGCGCTGCTCGCCGGGCTGCCGCAGGCCCCTGCGGCCTACGATCCCCTGCTCTACCCTGAGGCTGCTAAAGCGCGGCAGGCCATCGTGCTGGACTTGATGGTCAAGCAGGGCTACCTCACCGCCGACGAAGCGCGGCTGGCGAAAGAGGAAAAATTACAGTTCGCCTCGACGGCCTTCCCCATCGAAGCGCCGCACTTCGCCTTCTACGTCTGGAACCGGCTGGAGCAGAAATACGGCCCGGAGGTGCTCTACTCCGGCCTGGTGGTGACGACGACGCTCGACCTCGACCTGACGCGCGCCGCGCAGGACATCGTCCGCCGCCGTCTGGGGCAAATCGCCGACGACAAAACCGGCCCCGCCCACAACGCGACCGGCGCGGCGCTCGTCGCGCTCGACCCGCGCACCGGGCAAATCCTGCTGATGCTCGGCTCGCCCGACTACTTCGACGGCGCCATCTCCGGGGCGGTGAACATGGCCGTCGCCCCGCGCCAGCCGGGCAGCGCGATCAAGCCCATCACCTACGCGGCGGCGTTCTCGCCGGAATATTGCCCAATTACCAATTCCCAATTACCAACCATGAGTAATTGGGAATTGGTAAATGGTAATTGTCCGTGGACCCCCGCCACCATGCTCCTCGACGTCCGCACGGCGTTCGTGACGAAAGAGGGCTTCTCGTACGTCCCGCAGAACTACGACCGCGCGTTTCACGGGCCGGTGTCAGCGCGGGCGGCGCTGGCCGGGAGCCTCAACCTCCCGGCGGTCGTCACGCTCGACCACGTCGGCCTGTCCAACATGATCCGGCTGGCGGGCCGCCTGGGCCTCACCACGCTGTCGGACGCCGACCGCTTCGGGCTGGCGCTCACGCTTGGCGGCGGCGAAGTCACCTTGCTCGACCTGGCTTCCGCCTACGGCGTCTTCGCCAACGGGGGCGTGCGCGTCGAGCCGACTGCCATCTTGCAGATTCGCAACGTCAGAGGCGAGTTAATCGAGCAGTGGAGCGCCTCCGCTGGCGCGCGCGTGTTGGACGCGCGCGTGGCCTACCTCATCGGCGACATCCTCTCGGACAACAACGCGCGCGCGGCGACGTTCGGCTTCGGCAGCGTCCTGCAAATCGGGCGGCCGGCGGCGGTGAAGACCGGCACGACGACGGACTACCGCGACAATTGGACGGTGGGTTACACACCTGAGTTGGTGACCGGGGTATGGGTGGGCAACGCGGACTTCACGCCGATGGTGAACCTGAGCGGGGTCGCCGGCGCGGGGCCGATCTGGCACGACTTCATGCGCGAGGCGCTCAAGGGCAAACCCGAGACTCAATTTGCGCGCCCTCCCGGCCTGGTGCGGGTCGAAGTGTGCGCGCCCTCCGGGTTGCTGCCCACTCCCCGGTGCCCGCGCACCCGCGCGGAATGGTTTCTCGAAGGCACTGCGCCGACGCAGCCCGACAACCTGTATCAGGCTTTCAAAATTGATTCGCGCACCGGCGCCCTCGCCGACGCGAATACCCCGCCGGAATTCGTGGCCGAAAAAGTCTTCCTCGTCCTCCCGCCCCAAGCCCAGGAATGGGCGCGGCAGAATGGCATCCCGCAAATTCCCAATCCCCAATTACCAATAACCAATTACCACCTGCAAATCACTTCTCCCGACCCTAACACGATTTATCAAATTTCCCCCCGCCTGCCGCGGGCCAGCCAGCAGATTCCGCTGCGCGCCATCGCGAGCGAGGCGCTGAGCTCGGCGACGTTTGTTTTAGACGGTCAACCGTTGGCGACGGTGAGCGAGGCGCCTTTCGAGATGTGGTGGGTGTTGGCGCCGGGACAGCACACGCTGGTGGTGGAGGGGAGACTACCAGGCGGGGAAGTTATCCGAAGCGACGTGATAGGGTTTAGTGTGATGCCGTGAAGAGTAGAGAGGAGTAAGAAGTAAGGAGAGGAGAGAATCGCCCTGCGCTCCACGCTCTACCCTCCACGCTTCACGCCTCTTTATACTGCGGCAGCATCACCGTGAAGGTCGTGCCCGCGCCCGGCTGCGATTCGAACCAGATGCGACCGCCGTGGTTTTCCACGATGGACTTGACAATCGCCAGGCCCAGCCCCGACCCCTGCTGCTCCTGGCGCGTGTTGACGGCGCGGTAAAATTTGTCGAAGATGTAGGGCTGATCGGCGGGTGGAATGCCCATGCCGCTGTCTTGGACTGCGAGGATGACAAAATCGCCGTCGGTGTGCGCGTTCAGCCAGATCTTGCCGCCTTCGGGCGTGTATTTGATGGCGTTGTCAATCAGGTTCGAGAGCATTTGCCGCAGGCGCGGCGGATTGGCCCACACGCGCGGCAACGCCTCGGGCAGGTTGACGACGAGCGTTTGCCGCCGGGCCTCGGCGCGCAGCCGCAGGTTGTCCGCCACAAAGCGCACGACCAGCGCCGTGTGCGTCGCCTCTTTTTGCGCGTCGAAGCCGGCCTCGATGCGCCCCAAATCCAGCAGGTCGGTGACCAGCGCGGTGATGGATTGCACGCTGAACTGGATGCGCCGGATAAACTCCGCCTGCTGCTGAGTCACTGGCCCGGTGCGCGAAATCAACTCCACGTACCCCAGGATGGCCGTCAAGGGCGAGCGCAGGTCGTGCGAGACGGTGGTGACGAACTCCGACTTGATGCGGTCCAATTCCTTGAGGTGCGTGATGTCCTGCATCACCATCGCCTGGCCTACCCCCGCCAGCAAGGTCAGGTGCGCGTTGAACACGCGTCCGTCGTCCAGGGTGATCTCGCCCCGGCGCGTCTGGTTCAAGAAGAGTTCGCGCACTTCGGCGTGGCTGATGACCTCGGCCAGCGGGCGGTTGACAAAACCGCCCTCCACGCCCAGTGCCGCGCGGGCCGTCGGATTCATCAGGAGCACCTGGCCGCCGGCGCCGACCATGATGACGCCGTCTTCCGTCTCGTTGAGGAAGGTCTCCAGTTGGAAGCGCTCGGCGCTGGCCTCCTGAAAGAGCCGGGCGTTTTCGATGGCAATAGCGGCGTAATCGCCCAGCGCTTCCAACAGATGCAGGTCGTGCCGCGTGAACATGCGCCGGGCGCGGCGGTTGTCCACCCCCAGCACGCCGATCGTCCGTCCGTGCACCTTGAGCGGCGCGTAGACGAGCGAATGGACGAGGTACTTCGTCTTGATCTTCTGCGGCGCTTCCTGGTCCAGCAGCACCGGCTCGCCCGTGCGGATGACCTGGCCGGCGAGCGAATCGTCCGAGCGCAGGCGGAAGGTGCGGACAAACTGGTCGTCGAAGTTCCGGGCCGCGCGCATGGTCAGTTCACGGGCGACCTCGTCGTACAGCAGGAGCGACCCCTCTTCCGCGCCCGTCAGGTTGACCGCCGCTTCGACGACCTTCGCCAGTACCTGATCCGGGTCCAGGCTGGACGTGACGTTGCGCCCAATCGTGGTGAGCGTTTCCAGTTCCTTAAGCCGCTGCACCAGCGAGGCGTTGCTGGCCGCGAGCTCAGACTGCATCCGGGCCTTTTCGCGCCGGGCGTTGGTCACCTCCAGCGCGCGGCGGATCGCGTCGAGCAGTTCGCCGGGGCGGAAGGGCTTGATGAGGTAGTCGGCGGCGCCAGCCCGCAGCGCCTCCCGCGCCACCTCTTCGGAGCCGGCGGCGGTGATGAGGATGACCGGGACGTCGCGCCCTTCGCGGCGGAGCGCCTCGGTCAATTCCAGGCCGCTCAGGCCGGGCATTTTGA
The DNA here is from genome assembly GCA_034435515.1 of Anaerolineales bacterium. Classification (GTDB taxonomy): domain Bacteria; phylum Chloroflexota; class Anaerolineae; order Anaerolineales; family UBA6663; genus DATDRS01. Next base: position 15,576 of record DAOTXG010000371.1, on the reverse strand, counting down.
TGTCGGCGACGACCAGATTAGGCTGCGCGGAGCGAATCAGTTCCAGCCCGGCTGTCCCGTTGGCGGCGGTCAACGGCTCGTAACCGCTGGGGCGCAGCACGAAGTCCGCGAGGTAGTCGCGCACGTCGGCGGAGTCGTCAATGACTAAGATCTTTTCTTCAGACATAAACTGCCTCGGGCCCCGTGGCTTTAGTCCGGGTCGGTAACAGGCTTAAGCATAACGTGACCAAGCCGCAACCAAACGCAGGACAAGTTTCAAACTTGTCCCACGATATTGCAGAGGAATACTATACCACTGTCTCCTCTTGCGCCAAATTAGGAAAAGGTGGGGAATAGTTGGAATAGCGATAGGGCGATTGGACAATAATTCAGACCACATTGAGCGAGAAATGAAACTTGCTCCCCCGGCCCGGTTCGCTTTCGGCCCAGACCCGGCCCCCATGGGCTTCGACGATCCGCTTGATCTGCGCCAACCTCAAACCTGTGCCGCCCAGTTTGCCGGTGCCCCCGCCCTGGTTCCAGATCGCCTGTAACTTTTCCGGCGGGAGGCCTTCGCCTCTGTCAATGACTGAGAAGTGCGCCTGCCCGCTGCCGCTCACCTGGAGCCGCACAGTGACGTAACTGCCGGGCGGCGAGACCTTGAGGGCGTTCGCAATCAAGCTGTCCAGCACGCGGCCGATCTGCGCCGGGTCGGCGTTCGCGTTCACCGGCGCCTCCGGGAATTCAACCAGCAGGGCGACGTGGCGTTGGCGGCTCGCGGGCGTCATGCGGGCGAGGGATTCTTTCCCCAGGTCGTTCAACACGGTTGGGCGCGGTTTGGGCGCGCGCCCGGCGGCCTCGCCCAGCCGCGTCAGGTCCTGAATCACCGTCTGCGCCTCGGCCAGCCGGTCCAGCGCCGTGCGCAGCGCCTCGCTCGGCTGAGGACTCAGCAGCCCGCGCGCCGCCTGCTCCACGCTCTCGCGCGCCTGCGCGAGCGGCCGATGCAGCTCGCGCGTGATGTGGTGCACGGCCTCCTCCTTCTGCCGCGCCAGTTCGGTCAGGTCGTCGTAGGCTTTCTGCGCAGCCCGGGCGCGCGCCTCGACGGCCTGGAACAGCGCCGCGTTGACCAGCGCAATCGAAGCGTAATCGGCGACGGCCGAGAGCATGGCCTGGTCGCGGTCGGCGAACGGTTTGCCGGTCTTGTTGCCGACGGCCATCACGCCCATCACCTTGTCTTTGGCCTTGATCGGGACGGCGACGGCGGACCTGACCACCTGCCCGGCGCGCAGTTTCGCCAGCGGCTCGCCCGCCAGGCTGAGCGCCTCGCCGGAAAGCAGGAGCAGCGAGGTGAGACCGTCGTCCCACGGCTGGTGCAGTCTAATCGCGGGCGGCAGGCCCTGGCCCGCGCGCAAAATCGCTTTGTGTGTGGCCTCGTCCACGACCATGAGCCACCCGACCTCGGCCTCCGTCACCGCCAGGGCGCCTTCCATCAGCTGCCTGAATAACTGCCCCAGGTCGGTGGTGGCCGTCACGGCCTTGCCAATGCTGTAGAGCGTCATCAGTTCTTTGACGCGCTTTTCCAGCTGCTGGTTGGCCCGGGCCAGCCGCTGGCCGAGTTGCTCGCGCTCGCGGCGCAGGTGCAATTCCTCCAGCGCGTGCTCGACCGTGGCCAGCACTTCGGCCTCGCGCAGCGGCTTGGTGAGGAAGTCCTTCGCGCCCAGGCGGAGAGCCTGGAGCGCCGTCTTCTCCTCGTTCCGGGGGCCGGTGGCGATGATAATGCTGTCGAACCCCTGGGCGCGGAGCGCCGCCAGCAGGTCGCGGCCCGACAGGCCGGGCAGGTCGAGCGCGGTGAACAGGATATCCGGCTGGAGTTTCAGCGCCAGTTGCAGCGCCTGGTTGCCGTCCTGCGCCGCGGCCACCAGGTAACCCTGCGGGGCCAGCACCTGCTTGGCGACCAAGTCAATGACGTCCGGATCCTCGTCAACGACGAGGATTTTCTCTTTTTGAGGCGGCATAGCGTGAGGAATGATAGCACGAACGAGGAAGAAGGGGAAACGAAAACAAAACCGGGTCGTATTAGCATTGTATAAGATTCGCCCCCAGACGCTTGACGACTCTTCCCGCTCAGTTCTAGAATTGAAGCAGGCAGGTTCGCGGACATGGAATACAAAGACTATTACAAAACCCTGGGCGTGAGCAAAAACGCCACCGAAAAGGAAATCAAGAGCGCCTTCCGCAAACTCGCGCAGCAATATCACCCGGACAAGAACCCCGGCAATAAGAAGGCGGAAGACAAGTTCAAAGAAATCAACGAGGCCTACGAAGTCCTCGGCGATCCACAGAAACGGGCCAAGTACGACCGGCTGGGCGCCAGTTACGCCCAATGGGAGCGCGCGGGCCGGCCGGGCGGCGGCTTCGACTTCAGCCAGTGGTCCACGCCGGGCGGGACGCGCGTGGATTACGGCAGCCTCGACGAACTGTTCGGCGAGGGCGGCTTCTCCGATTTCTTCAACAGCCTGTTCGGCGGTTTCGGCGCGGGGCGGGGCGGCCTCCGCACGGGCGGGCGCGTGCGCGGCGAAGACCTGGAGCAGCCGGTCGAGATTTCACTCGAAGAAGCCTTCAGCGGCGCCCGGCGCACGCTGCAAATGGACCACCGCCGCATCGAAGTCGCCATCCCCGCCGGGGCCAAGACGGGGACCAAAGTCCGCATCAGCGGCGAGGGCGGCGCGGGGCAGGTCAAGGGCGATCTGTATCTCGTCGTCACCGTCGCGCCGCACCCCAGGTTCCAGCGCGAGGGCGACGATCTCCGCGCGGACTTCCCGCTCGATGTGTACACGGCCGTGCTGGGCGGCGAAGCCCGCGTGCCCACCCTGAGCGGCGAGGTTGTCCTCACCATCCCGCCGGGGACGCAGTCGGGCAGGACCTTCCGCCTGGCTGGACAGGGGATGCCCAAACTCCGCCATCCCAAAGAGCGCGGCGACCTGTACGCCCGCGCCTTGATCCAGATTCCGGCCCGCCTCACCGAACAGGAGCGGAAACTGTTTGCGGAACTGGCCGCGCTGCGCAGGAAGAAGTAATTAGTAAACAGTCATGAGTGAACAGTGAACACTCCTTACTCCTTACTCTTTGCTACTCACTGTTCACCCCTATGCTTCACCGAAAGTTGGAACCCTCTATGCCTCGTCGCAACATATTCCTGGTTGTTTTGATCACGCTCCTCACTGCCAGCCTGGCGTGCAGCATTGGCGCGCAGCCGGTTTCGCCTCCGACGGCGCCGCCCGCCAACCTCCAGCCCACGCCGGCGCCCCTGCCGACCCAGGCGGCTGCCGTGCAACCGACCGCCGCCGCGCCGCCGCAGCCAGTGCTCATCACCAGCACCGAAGAACAGGCGCTGATTGACCTCTACCAGCGCGTCAACCCGGCGGTGGTGGCGCTGCAGGTGGAGGGCGACGCGGGCGGCGGCCTGGGTTCCGGCTTCGTGGTGGACGTCGAGGGCCGCCTCGTCGTCGTCACCAACCAGCACGTGGTCGAAGGAGCCTCCGACATCGAGGTGGACTTCGCGTCGGGCCTCAAGGCGCGCGGGCGGGTGCTGGGCGCCGACCCGGACAGCGATTTAGCGGTCGTCGAAGTGGACGCGCCCGCGGAACAACTGGTCTCCATCCCGCTCGGCGACTCGGAGGCGGTGCAGGTGGGCCAACGGGTGATCGCCATCGGCAACCCGTTCGGTCTGGCCGGGACGATGACGCTGGGCATCGTGTCAGGGTTAGGCCGGACGCTGGACAGCCTGCGGGAAGCGGAGGGCGTGGGCCGCTTCTCGGCGCCCGACATCATCCAAACCGACGCGGCGATCAACCCCGGCAACTCTGGCGGGCCGCTCATCAACATGAGCGGGGAAGTGATCGGCGTGAACAAGGCGATTGAGTCGGCGGACGGCTCGCGCTCGAACTCGGGCGTGGGCTTCGCGGTCGCCTCCAACACCGTCCGACAGATCGTGCCGTATCTCATCCGGGACGGCCGGTTTGTCTACCCCTACCTCGGCATCTCCAGTCCGCAGGAGATATCGCTGAGCCTGCAGGAACAATTGGGGCTGCCGGCGGCCGGCGGGGCTTACGTGACGACCGTCACGCCGGATGGCCCGGCGGCCCGCGCCGGAATCCGCGCCGACACGGCGAGCGACACTTCTCGCCGTCTCAACGGCGACGGCGACCTGATCAAGGCCATTGACGGGCGTCCGGTGATTGTCTTCGCCGACCTGCTCAGTTATCTGGTCAACCACACGCGGCCGGGGCAGATGGTGACGCTGACCGTGCTGCGGGAGGGGCGGGAGATGGAGGTGCAGGTGACGTTGGGGGAGAGACCGTAAAACGTAATGCCGCTGCGCGAAACGTAATTACGCTTTACGTTTTACGCATTACGCATCACTTGCCCCGCCCGAATGCGCCAGATGGCCGCTTGGCTCTGAAACTCGGCCGGGAACAGGTTCAAGTCCGTCGTCGTCAGCACGCACTGTTCGGCGCCGGCGAGGCGATTCAGCAAGTCGCGGCGGCGGGTCACATCCAGCTCGGCTAACACCTCGTCCAAAAGCAGGATGGGCCATTCGCCCGTCCGGCTTTTCATCCACTCCAACTCGGCCAGTTTGAGCGCCAGCACGGCGGTGCGCGCCTGGCCGCGCGAGCCGTACGCGCCCAGGTCAATCCCCCCGGCGATGAAGCTCAATTCGTCGCGGTGCGGGCCGAAGAGCGTCGCGCCGCGGGCGATTTCGTCTCCTCGCGCGGCCTTGAGTTTGGCCCGCAGGCCTCCCCGAATTTCCTCGACCGGGATCCCCACCCGGTGCACCGGCACATCGATCGGCAGGCCGATTTGCCCATTGCCCGGCGCGGCCGGGTCAAAAGCCGGGTGGTACGCCAGCCGCAAACCGTCTGCGCCCCCGGTCAGGTCGCGGTGAATGGCCGAGGCGAGGGCTTCGAGGTCGAACAGCGCGGCGGCGCGGCGGGAGAGAATCAGCGCGCCGTGCTCGCATAATTTCTCGTCCCAAAAGTCCAGCTGCGCCTCCGCGCCGCCGTGGCCGGGGTTATCTTGGAGCATCTTGAGCAGGGCGTTGCGCTGCGAGAGCACCTTGCCGTATTCGCCGAGCGCGAAATTGTACGGCGCGTCCACCTGGCACAGCGCCACGTCCAGGTAACGGCGGCGGTCGGCCGGCGCCCCTTCCACAATCGCCAGGTCCTGCGGCAGGAACAGCACGACGTTCACCAGCCCCGCCAGGTCGCCCACCCGCTTCTTGACGCCGTTGATGAAGACCTCTTTCTTCAGGCGGCGCTCGCCGTTCGTCGTCGGCTCCTGGATCAGCCGGATTTCAATGCGCTTGACTTCGTCCTGCCGGGCGACCTCGGCGACGATTTTGGCGAAGGGCAGCGCCTCTTGCAGCGCGAGGAAATGGATCAGTTGCCGGTCGGAGACGGCGTGGTGGGATTGGGCGGTAGCCAGGTAATAGAGCGCTTCGAGCAGGCTGGTCTTGCCCTGCGCATTTGCGCCGACGAGGATGAGGGACCCGGTCGGCAGATCGGATTCCAGCCGGGCATACAGGCGGAAGTTGGTAAGCGAGAGGTGGCGGACGAACATGGAGGCGGGGGGATAGGAATTGTTGCCGGAGGGGGCCGTCACCCGCCCCGCCCATACACCGGGATGTGCGCGCCGTGGATCGCCCGCGCCGCATCCGAGGCCAGGAACAGGATCACCGCCGCCATGTCTTCGGGCCTCACCCATTTGCTGGTGTCGGCGTCGGGCTGGGCGGCGCGGTTGCCGGGCGTGTCAATCGTGCTGGGGATGACCGCGTTGACGTTGATGCCCTTGTCGCGCACCTCCGCCGAGAGCGCCTCGGTGAGGCGGAGTACGGCGGACTTGCTCACGGCGTAGGCCGTGCTCTTGCGCCCCGCCGCCAGCGCCGCCTTCGAGCCAACGTTGACAATCTTCCCGCTGCCCTGGGCTAACATGAGCGGGAGGACGGCGCGGCAGGCGAGGAAAGCCGAGCGGGCATTCAGGTTGAGCATGAAATCCCAGTCGGCCTCCTCCATTTCGTGGACAGGTTTGCCCGGCTTGTACCCTCCGGCAACGTTCACCAGCACGTCGGCGCGGCCCCACTTTTCTTTTACGGCGTTCACCCAACCGGCTACGCTCTCGGCCCTGGTCACGTCCGCGGCGTGGGCAAAGGCGCGGTCTGGCCCCAGCCCGAGTTCCCGGATGAGTGCCTCCGCCGGTTCGACGTTGCGGCCCGTGAGCGCGAGCCGCGCCCCCTCCGCCGCAAACGCGCGCGCCACGTGCGGGCCAAAGTCGCCCGTCGCGCCAGTAATCAAGACAACTCGGTCAGCGTTCATAGCGGCCTCCGGAGTGAGAGTGAGGAGTTAGAGTTAGAGAGATTATACCCCGCCCCCCAAAACTCAGTTACAATTCAGCCATGCGACTTTCCCGCGAACGCTTTGAAGAACTGGTTTTCGAGGCGGCCGAAACCGTCCTCGCCGAACTGCCGCCCGACCTGCGCGCCGAGGCCGAGGCGGTCATCCTGGAGGTCGAAGACCGGGCGGCGCCGGAGCAGGCCGGCGAAGGCGGGGTGCTGCTCGGGCTGTACGAGGGAGTGCCCCTCGTCGAGCGCCACGCCGACAGCGCGCTCCTCCAGCCCGACCGCATCACCCTCTTCCACGAGCCGCTCCAGGCGCTCGCCCGGACGGAGGTCGAGCTGCGCCGCCATATTCGCCAGACGCTGATTCACGAACTCGGCCACTTCTTCGGCTTCGACGAAGACGAGTTGGAAGAACGGGGATGGGGGTGACCGCCGGCTATCGGGGCGGTTGAGACGAACATCCCACCGGACGGACGGCGGGCTGTGGTATCATCCGCCCCAGGGGATGCCAGCGCGTGACATCCTCCCCATTCGTCAATTTAGGAGAGAAAGAGCATGAAAAACATTTGCATGGTCGGCGTGGGCTACGTGGGGTTGGTAACCGGCACCTGCTTCGCCGACCTGGGCAACCGGGTCGTCGCCCTGGACGTGAATGCCGAGCGGATTGCGAACCTCAAGCAGGGCATCCTGCCCATTTACGAGCCGGGATTGGAAGAACTGGTGAAGCGCAACGTCGCCGCCGGGCGGTTGAGCTTCACCACCGATTATCGCGAGGCGTTGCGCGAGGCCGAGTTCGCCTTCATCGCCGTCGGCACGCCGGAGGGCGTGGACGGCGAAGCCGATCTGCAATACGTCCGCCAGGCCGCCGAGTCCATCGCTCAGAACATGGCGGAGCCGCTCGTCATCGTCAATAAGTCCACGGTCCCGGTGGGCACCGGCGACTGGGTGGCCGACATCGTGCGCTCCAAGCAGACGAAGCCGATCCCGTTCAGCGTGGTCTCGTGCCCGGAGTTCCTGCGCGAAGGCTCAGCCATCGCGGACTTCATGAACCCGGCGCGCACGGTGCTCGGCTCGCTCGACCGCGAGGCCGCCGACAAGGTGGCGCAGCTGCACCTGCCGCTCCGCGCGCCGATCATGGTGACCGACCTGCGCACCGCCGAGATGATCAAATAGGCCTCCAACGCCTTCCTGGCCACGAAAATTTCCTTCATCAACGAGATCGCCAACATCTGCGAGGCGCTGGGCGCGGACGTGAAAGAAGTGGCGAGCGGCATGGGCTACGACCAGCGCATCGGCAAGCAATTTTTGGACGCCGGCCTGGGCTATGGCGGCTCCTGCTTCGAGGCCGACGAAACGATCTTCCTGCTCACAGGCGCGACCGCGTGCGCCCGGCCGATAGCCGAGGTCTTCGCTGCGCGCGATTACACCCGCGTGGATGAGATGGATATTGTATGGAATCCGCCTGCCCTGAGCGCCCTGGCTTTTGACCTCGACACAGGCCGCTTCGTCAATGCCCCGGTGAAAACCCTCACCCGGCGCTGGTACAACGGCCCCTTCGTGACTCTCGAAGCGCGTATGGGCCGCCGTTTGCGAGTGACCGCCGATCACCCGGTCATCATCTACGATCCGGAAGCGGCGCAGTGGCGTACCGTGCTGGCGCGCGAGGTGCGGCCTGGCGATTATCTCATGGCGGCCGGCGAACTCCCGCCGCTCGAACCGCCCGCGGCGATTGACCTGCTCGCGGCTCTGCCCCGCGCCAAAGAACTTTCCGCCGACGTGCGCTTGCGCGTGACCAACACGGCGCTGGCCGACGCGCGCGGCGCGGCCCTGGCGCACATTCCCGCTGGGTTGATGCGCTACAAGTACGACTTTGGCCGCACGCCCTTCGTCTCCCTGCTGCTCTACGAGCAGTTAGTGGATCGCAACGTCCTGCCGGAACTGGATCCGGCCGAAATCTTCCTCTCGACTGCGCGCGGCGCGGCGACAGAAGTTCCGGCCGTGATCCCGGTGGACGCCGATTGGATGCGTTTCCTGGGCTATTACGGGGCTGAAGGCTGGATCTCTCAAGACATGGGGCGGGATGGCGCGGTGCGCGACCGCATCGGCTTCTCCTTCCACGTCGCTGAAACCGACTACATCGGCGATCTGCACGCGATTCTCAATCGCTACGGCGTCAAATACCGCACGAAGATCAGCGGCCAAGCCCACAACACCCTGGTCTCGTCCCGCGTGTTCGCCTTCCTGCTCCGTGACCTACTCGCCTGCGGCACGCGGTCGGAAAACAAGCGCCTGCCCAATCTGGTGTTGAACGCTGCGCCGGAACTTAAACGGGCTTTCTTGCAGGGCCTCTTTAGCGGCGACGGCGCCGTCACGCTCACCCAACGGGGCCGCAACCTGTTTTACGAATATGCCACCGTCAGCCGACCGCTCGCGGATGGCGTGCTGCTCTTGCTGCAGTCGCTTGGCGTGGTGGCTTCACTCAAGGTCAAGTGGATGAACAAGTCCAAACGCCCGGCGTATCTCGTGCGCATCAGCGGCATTGCGCAACTGGAACAATTGAAGGGCCTGTTCGGGGCCGCCAAACAGGCCGAGATTGAAAAACGGCTGGCGGGCTATCAGAAACGCATTGCGCAATCGGGCTTCAGCCGCTACCCTGGCTTTGCGACCCTGAAAGTCACCCGTGCGGAGGCCGAAGAACGCGCCGAATACGTTTACAGCCTGGAGACTGAGACAGGAACGGTTCTCGCCGCGTCAGGCCTGATCTGCCACAACTGCTTCCCCAAAGACGTGAAAGCCCTGGCCCACATGGCCAACGTACAGGGCAAGCACCCACAGCTGCTGCAGGCGGTGATGGACATCAACGCCGACCAGCGGCGGCAGTTGGTGAGCAAAGTGCGCGAGCTGCTGGGCGGGCTGGAGGGCCGGCTGATTGGCGTGCTGGGCCTGGCCTTCAAGCCCAACACCGACGATATGCGCGACGCGCCAGCGGTTGAAATTGCGCAGGCGCTGCTGGCGGAAGGCGCGAAGGTGAAGGGCTACGACCCGGTGGCGATGACCGTGGCCGGGCGGTTGCTGCCCCACATGCAGTTGTGCGAAGACGCCTACGAAACCGCCAGCGGCGTGGACGCCCTCGTCGTTTGCACCGAGTGGAACGAGTTCAAGCAGCTCGACCTGCCCCGCCTCAGGAGCCTGATGCGCCAGCCGATCGTCGTGGACGGGCGCAACATCTATGACCCGGCGCAGATGGCCCGGCAGGGCTTCCAGTACCGCGGCGTAGGACGAGGGTACAATCATCAGTGACGGGCGACTGATGGCAAGTGCCGCGAGGTCTTTTCGCGTCACTTGCCACGTGTCACTTGCCACCGGCCACCTATGTCTAAAGTCGCCAAGACTAAACTTAAGAACGGCCTGACGGTACTGCTCAAGGAAGTCCACACCGCCCCGGTGATCTCGTGGTGGGTGTGGTATCGCGTGGGATCGCGCCACGAGCGCCCCGGCCACACCGGCGTCAGCCATTGGGTCGAGCACATGATGTTCAAGGGCACCCGGAGGTTTCCCGGCGAACTGGCCTGGCGGGCCATCGCGCGCGACGGCGGCGTGCGCAACGCGATGACCTGGATTGACTGGACGGCCTACTTCGAGACCCTGCCGGCCGACAAGATTGACTTCGCCCTGCGGCTCGAAGCCGACCGCATGGGGCGCGCGCTGTTCCCGCCCAAGGAAGTCGAGTCGGAGCGCACCGTCATCATCTCCGAGCGGCAGGGGCACGAGAACAGCCCGACCTTCCGTCTGGCCGAGGAAGTGCAGGCAGCGGCGTTCCGCGTGCACCCCTATCACCACGAGGTCATCGGCGACATGGCCGACCTCGAGAGCATGACGCGCGACGACCTGTACGCGCACTACCGCCGCTATTACGCGCCGAACAACGCCATCGCCGTGGCGGTGGGCGATTTCAAGACCAAAGACATGCTCGCGCGGATTGCCGAACTCTTCGGCGGCTACAAGCCCCAGCCGCTGCCCAATCTCTCGCCGCGCCCAGAGCCTGAGCAGAAAGGCGAGCGCCGCCTGGCTCTGCGGGGAGAAGGTGAAACGGCCTATCTCGAAGCGATCTATCGCATCCCCAACGCCACGCACCCCGACTTTTACCCGCTCGTCGCGCTCGATTCGATCCTCGCCGGGGCCAGTTCGTTCAATTTGTTCGGCGGCGGGACCAGCAACAAATCCTCCCGGCTGTATAAGGCGCTGGTCGAAACCGGCCTGGCCGCTGGCGTCTCCGGCAGCCTCAGCCCCACGGTGGACCCGTACCTCTATTCCCTCTTCTGCACGGTGCGCCAGGGGCAAACCCCAGAGGCCGTGGAAAAAGCGCTGGACGCCGAGATCGAGCGCGCACAAAACGAGCCTGTCACAGCCGAAGAACTGGCCAAAGCCCTCAAGCAGGCCAAAGCCATGTTTGCCTTCGGCGCGGAAAGCGTCACCAACCAGGCTTTCTGGCTTGGCTTTACCGAAATCTTCGACACGCACCTGTGGTTCGAGAACTACCTTGACCGCCTGGCCGCCGTCGCCGCCGCCGACGTGCAGCGCGTGGCGCAGCAGTACTTTGTGAGAACCAACCGGACGGTGGGTCATTTCACCCCTGAGGAAAGGAAGTAGGAAGAAAGCAGCCGGAGCGGGTGTTCCCTTCTTCCGGCTTCTTTCTTCCGGATTGGAATATGTCGACGACAAAGAAGAAAAGCGCGCCTAGACCCAGTCTGGACATCAAGTCCCTGCCCGGCCCGGAGAACATCACCCGCCGGGTGCTGGACAGTGGCCTCGTCGTGCTGGTGCGCGAGAACCACACCAGCCCATCGGTGGTCGTGAATGGCGACCTGCGCGTGGGCGCGTTGTGGGAGACAAAAGAGAAAGCGGGCCTGGCGCGTTTCACCGCGGCGGCCCTCATGCGCGGCACGGAGCGGCGCGCCTTCGCCGAGATTTACGAGCAGATCGAATCCGTCGGCGCGAGCCTGAGCCTCTCTGGCGGCACACACACCTCCGGCTTCGGCGGCAAGGCCCTGGCGGAAGATTTGCCGCTCCTGCTCGACGTCGCCGCCGACGCCCTGCGCCGCCCGACCTTTCCCGAAGATCAGATTGAGCGCCTGCGCAGCGAGATTCTCACCCGCCTGGCCGTCCGCCACAACGACCCGGCCTCGCGCGCCGACGACGCTTTCCACGAACTCGCCTACCCGAACCATCCCTACAGCATTGACTCCAATGGCTACCCGGAGACGATCCAGGCCATCACGCGCGACGAGATGATCGCGTTCCACCGCCAGCACTTCGGCCCGCGCGGGATGATCGTGACGATTGTGGGCGCGGTGAAAGCCGAGGCGGCGGTAGCCCTCGTCGAAAAGCATTTCGGGGACTGGACGAACCCGGATCAGCCGCCCGAACCGGCCCTGCCCCCGGTCGCGGCCCTGGCTGGCGCGGTGACCCGGCGCGTGGTCATGCCCGGCAAGATCCAGAGCGACATCGTCCTCGGCGTCCCCGGCCCGCCGCGCAAACACCCGCGCTTCATCACCGCGCGCCTCGCCAACAGCATCCTCGGCGTGTTCGGGCTGGGGGGGCGCGTGGGGCTGTACGTCCGCGAGAAAGGCGGCATGGCTTATTACGCCGGGACGTCGCTCGACGGCGGCCTCGGCCCTGGCCCGTGGCACGCCTACGCGGGCGTGAACCCGAAGAACGTGGAGGGCGCAATTGCGCTGATGCTGCGCGAAATCAAGAAGTTCACCACGAGGAAAGTGACGCCGCAGGAGCTGGCAGACAACCAGGCCCAGTTCATCGGGCGCCTGCCGTTGAGCCTGGAGACGAACGAGGGCGTCGCGGCTTCCATCAGTACGCTCGAACTGTACGACCTCGGGCTGGACTATCTGCAGCGCTATCCGGGGCTGGTGCAGGCTGTCACCCGCGACGACGTGCTCGAAGTGGCGCAGGAATTTCTGAGCGTCGAGAACTACGCGCTGGCAATCGCCGGGCCGGAGTGAGCACTGAAAATCCCCAATCCCACGCGAAGCGTCCAAATCCCAATGGCCTCAGACTATAGAATTGCTCGGCAACATCCCCGCGATCCGCGCAGATTCGTAGGACACGCTTCGCGTGCCAGATTGTCCCAGGCGACAAGCCAGCGGCTTGTCCTACGTTTGGTTGCGGCAGGAGGCCGCGCTATGAACGACAATCCGCAATCCGCAATCCGCAATCCGCAATTAGCCGAGTGGGAAGCCGAATTCGCGGCGGCGGCCCGGCGGCCCTTAGCCGTGCGGATCCACTACAGTTTCATCCGCACTTACAAGCCCGTGCTGGACGACGCCGAATATCGCTCGTTTGAGACAATGGCCGAGTACCGCGAATGGTGCGAAAAGAATCTGCCGCCGTGGCTGGGATATGGCCGCTCGCTTTGATTACCCTCAGGCGCAGGAGATCCGGGAGGCCTTTGCGCGCCACGGTGTTCGCTATCTGTTCCTCGGGAAGTCGGGCGCGATCCTACTGGGCTTTCCCGACACGACTCAGGACGCCGACTTGTTCATTGAAAAGACTGCGGCGAATAGGGCGGTCTTAATCGAGGCGTTAGCGGACTTGGGCTTCACGCTGACGCCGGAGCAGGCCGCTGAGGTGCGGCGCGGGAAAGATTTCGTGCAGTTGAAGAACGGCCCCTTCGACCTGGACTTGATTTTCGCGCCGGATGGCATCGAAACCTTCGCCGAAGCCTGGGAACGGCATGTGGAGGTAGAAGGTTTTCCGGTCTGCCATCCAGACGACATTATCGCCAGCAAAGAAGCGGCTAATCGGGTGAAAGACCGGGAGTCCCTGCCGCGCCTGAAAGCCTTCCGTGACTATTGGCGCCGAGAAAGGCGACGCCGGAGCGGCGAGTGACAGACCGCCGAGGACCGGCGGCTATCAGCCATCCGCTATCCGCCATTTGCTATCTGCCATTCGCTATCTGCCATCCGCTATGATCCGCGCTGGCGTGGACATCATCGAAGTCTCCCGCATTGACGAAGCGATTCTCCGGCACAAGGCGCGCTTCTTCAACCGCTTCTACACGGCGCGCGAGTTGATCGAGGCCGGGGGGCGCACGCCCGCGCTCGCCGCCCGGTTTGCGGCCAAAGAAGCCGTCGCCAAGGCGCTGGGCTGCGGCATCGGCGACGTGGGCTGGAAGGAAATCGAGGTGGTGCACGGCCCCAACCGCGAACCCTATCTGCTCTTGCACGGCGCCGCCAGGGATCGGGCCGCAAGACTCGGCCTGCGCGAATGGGCCATCAGCCTCAGCCACACGCACGAACACGCGGTGGCGCTGGTCGTGGCGAGCGATTAACTTTTTCTCCAGGAGGCGCTATGATTATCATCGCCGAAATCAAGACCGCCGACGGCAAACTGCTGGGCATGTTCACCCTCCCGCCCAAAGATTTCAAGACCGGCTCCAAAGGCTTCTACGCCAACGGCAAGCTCGAAATTGACGGCAAGCGCTATCAGGCGCAGATTCAGTTAGTCGAAATCGGGAGCAAGAAAACCGCCGAGGAGTCCGCGCCGGGCGCAGAATGACTGGAGATTAGAACAGATTCGCTCATGTTAACCCGCGACCAGATTCTCGCCGCCCTCCACTCCGTCAAAGACCCCGAAATCCCGGTCGTCTCGCTGGTCGAGATGGGCCTGATTGCCGACGTGCAAATCGGGGAAGACCATATTGGCGTCAAGATCACGCCCACGTTTGCCGGCTGCCCGGCGGTCGAGGTCATGCGGGCCGAGGCCGAGAAACGCCTGCGCGCGCTGGGGGTCGAGCACGTGTCGGTGGAAATTACTTTCGACCCGCCCTGGGACTCGAACCGCATCAGCGACGAGGGGCGGCGCAAGCTCCAGGCGTTCGGCCTGGCTCCGCCCAAGCCCTACCATGGCGCACTGGACTTGATTCAAATTCAATTTGTCGCCTGCCCCTACTGCGGCTCGGAAGACACCGTGCTCGAAAGCGCCTTCGGCTCCACGCTCTGCCGGGCGATCCACTATTGCCGCAACTGCCAGCAGTCGTTCGAGCAGTTCAAACCCGTTTAGCAGATGGCAGATAGCGTATGGCAGATAGCAGGCAGCAAGTTCACTTGCCACTTGTCATCTGCCACTTGCCACCTGTCATCTGTCACCTGTCTCAAGCAACTCTTTCAGGCGCGGGTGCTCCGCATACACGCCTCGATATTCCTCCGGCAGCAGCGCCGCCAGCCGGCACATGATTTCCGTCGTATACTCCTCCAGTTTTGCTTCGCGCTCGTGGCGGGGCGGTTCGGGGAAGATTAACGGTTCACCGAAAGTCGCCGCCACCTTGACCCGTTGGAAGCGTTTCAACCCGGCGGTGACTTTCTCGGTGTTCGTGAGCGCCAGCGGTACCACTGGCGCGCCAGTCGTCATCGCCAGGAAGGCCGCGCCGGTCCGACCCTTTTGGAGGGCGTACGTTCGGCTGCGCGTCCCTTCGGGCGCCAGGCCGAGGACGCGCCCCTCGCGCAGGGCCTGAACGGCAAATTTAAGCGTCGACGGCGGAATCGCGCCGCGATGCACCCAGATCGTATCTACGCACTCCACGATCCAGCGGAAGAACCGGTTCGCGCGGTAAGTGTCGGCGGCAAAGGCCGTCATCTTGCGCCCCCCCATCAAGACGAAGGTCAGCGGCGCATCAAAATAACTCAGGTGATTGGGGGCGACGATGAACCCGCCTGAGGCCGGCAGGTGCTCCAGCCCGCGCACTTCCAGGCGGATGAGGAGCGCAAACAGCAGCCGGAACACGCCCCTCAGCGCTTCCACGCCCCAGGGCGGAAGTCGTCCGCGCACGAAAATAGGTTGGTTGTCCATAACGGCCAATATACGGTGTGCATTGACGGCGCGCAAGTCGGCGATTTCAGCCTGCGACCTACCCATCCGGCTAGCCGCGCGCAGGGAGGCGCATATGTGATTCTAACGCGCCAGCCGTTACACTGAGGAGGACGTCATCCCCATGCCGCCCGCCGACGCATGGGGATGCGTCGGCTACGTGGGATGGCTACGTGGGATGCGTCGGCTACGTGGGATGCGTCGGCTACGTGGGATGAATCGGCTCATCAGATCCAAAATTGCCGTAGGGCGGCATCCCCATGCCGCCCTGCCGCGTCGCCGAGTCGGTATATAATCTAAGGCATGGCTGGCGATGGGCGTCT
>DAOTXG010000370.1:0-9417 GCA_034435515.1 Anaerolineales bacterium | reverse complement strand
GCGGAACTGATCAGCACTTCGAAGGCGGCGATTGACCCGGCCGACCCCTCCAGCGTGATCAACACGACGGTCGGCGTGCTGTGGTATAACGTCTTCGGCACGAACGACGCCAGCGAACAGCTCGGCGGCAACCCGTACGATAACCGCCGCCGCTTGTATTTCGGGTCGAGCAACGACCTGCTGCTTAATCGAAGCGTCCAGCGCTTCCGGGCCGACCCGGTTGCGTTGAGGAATCTCCGGCCTTACCAGACGTCGGGCGGCCTGACCCGTCCGCTCGTCGCGCTGCACACCACGGGCGACGAAATCATCCCCTTCTGGCACGAACTGCTTTACCTGCTCAAGGCCCATCCGACGGGCGAAGGGAGTTTCCTGCCCATCCCCATCTTCCGGTACGGCCACTGCAACTTCACCACTGGCGAAGTGCTGGCCGCTTTTGGCCTGCTTGTTTTCCAGGCGAGCGGCCAGGAGGTGAGCGGCCTCGCCTACCGCTTCGACGCCGGGCAGGCGCGCCGCGATTTCGCGCTGGCCAGGCCAGCCGCCGAGCGCGCGCTGCAGGCGCAAGTGGAACGGTAAAGGGAGCCCTCACTCCCGGCTCTTCTCCCGCGCAGAGCGCGGGAGAAGGGCGCACGTAATCCTGCCCACGTTCGACCAGAGCAAGCAATTCGCCAACGGCCTGTTGGCCGAGACTCCACTCAAAGGAGAGCATACATGCCTACCCGACCCGCTTTTGCCGTTCGTATCGCCAGCCTCTGTTCCTTGCCCTCTCGCTCGCGCTGGCCCCGCTGGCCTCGGCAGCCGGCAATCCGATGCAGCTCGTCGGCGCGCTGAATCCATGGAAGAACGGCCAGTTCTCCAACGTCGCCGCCGACGCCAACCGCCATGTCGCCTACCTCGGCTCCTTTGACGACCAGGGCGTCGCCGTCATCAACACGACCGACTCGGCCCATCCCGCGCTGACGGCCGTCCTCTCGACGCACATTACGAGCGAGGCCGAGACGTCTGACTCGGCGGACCTGGACCTGGTCGGGCGCTATCTGGCAGTCAGCCACCAGGCCTGGAGCGCAGAGGGCGCTTTTACCGGGATCAGCCTCTACGACACCCTGGCCGACCCCTATCACCCGGCGCTGCTGCAGAGGATCGCCAGCGCGGGCGTGCATACCGTGCAGCTTGACCCCGAAGTCGAGGCGGGGCGGCCCTACGCTTACCTCAACAGCGAAGTGGATGGCAAGGTCACCATCGTCCATATCCTCACCGGCGCCGTCCTCGGCCAGTATGCCTCTCCCGAGGGGCTGCACTGTGTCCCCTCAGACGCCGACTGCCAGCAGTTCGTGTTCGCGCACGAGGGCTTCATCCAGCGCCATCCTCGGAGCGGGCGCGTGCTGGACTACGTGAGTTATTGGGACAGCGGACTGCGCATCGTGGACGTGACCGACCCGGCCCTCCCGGTGGAGGTCGGCGCGTTCGACTATGATCCTGGGGCTGACAACTGCTGTGCGCACTACGCCGCGGCGACCCCTTCGGCCAACTGGGTCTACCTGGAAGACGAGATTGGAGTCGGTGGGACGGGCGGGGTGCATATTCTCGACGCGAGCACGTGCGACGGCGTGGATTACTGCACACCCACCGAGGTCGGGTTCTGGCACATCGCCGGCCACCCCATCCAGGCTGCCGCCTTCCATGGGCGGGGTAGGGGGGCGGTCTTTGGCGTCATCCAGCGCTTCTTCACCTGGGACGCCCACAACCTCGACGTGCGGGGCGAGAACACGCTGCTCGTCGCCAACTATAGCATGGGCATCCGCCTGGTGGACACGACGAACAAGGCCGCGCCGGTCGAGACCTCGTTCTACCTGCCGAACGCGAACAAGAACCTGGCCTGCAACCAGGCCTGTTTCTTCCAGGGGCGCGAGACGTGGGGCGCGTATTTCGGCGCGGACGGGCGCATCTACGCCAGCGATTTCTGGCTCGGCTTCTTCATCGTCCAGCCGTAACTGCTTGCGAGACCTTTGGGGTCTGCGCCCCAGTTCGCTTCGCCAGGGGGTGCTGCGCAAGACCCCAAAGGTCTCCTCTCACTACAGAACAGTCATGTGGGTACTCAAAGGTTGTCAGGGGATTGGGGTGGGAGCGGCTTGTAGCCGCGACGGTCGCGGTTGTCCGCTTTGCGCCGCTCCCACTGACAAGGTTTGCGTGCGCACGTAGATCACAATCTATTAGGAGAATTTCCCCCTGTGTAGTACTATTACTATTGTCAGTCGCTTCTACCCTTGCAGGCAACGACAACATGTCTTTCCGGGCCAACCGCACGCCCTGTTCAATCGCCTCAGCGGCTAAGCCGCTTGTGTAGGGGCGGTTTTTTGTTGGCTCAATATGGGTTTCAAGGAACTCTGTCAACGAATGTTCAACGAATAAACGAATGGCTTATCACTGCCGAGACCATTCGTTTACGCGAAGCGGTTCCCTATTCGTTGACAGTCTGCCTGGCCTCCTTGAATCACATCAAGAGCGTTTTTGTTTGTCTCGGTTTAGCCGGCAGGGACAGGCACCCTTCACAAGAAAGAGGTCAAAAATGATCGGCAATCTATTCGTCTGGCTGGTGCTCGTCGTAGTCGCCGTGGGATTCGGCTGGCTCACCTGGCGCGCCTGGAGTTGGGGCGCTAAAAACGCCTTCCTGAAATGGGGCGGCGTTGTCCTTTCCGGCCTGCTGACTCTGGTGCTCGGGCTGGTGAGCGTCCTGGCCGCTATTGGCCTTTATCAGTTCTATGCGCCGCGCGGCAGTCCAATAGAAGAACTCCAGGTGGCGGGCACGCCGGAGCAGATCGCGCGCGGCGAGCATCTGGCTCGCATCGAATGTGTTGGCTGTCACACGACCAACGGCGAGTTGCCCCTGAGCGGCGGGCGCAACCTCGGCGAGGACATTCCCCTTCCATTGGGTAACTTCTATTCCATCAACCTGACGCCGGGCGGCCCGCTGAAGGATTGGACGGACGGCGAAATCATGCGGACGTTGAGAGAAGGGGTGGACCGCGAGGGCCGCCCGCTGCTCGTCATGTCCGCCAACACGGTGCGCTACATGAACGACGAGGACAAGCAGGCCATCATCGCCTACTTGCGCAGCCAGCCGGCGGTCGTCAACGACACGCCTGACCCCCCCGACCAGCCGACTCTGCTGGCGGCCGTCATGACCGGCGCCGGGCAGATCCAATTCCAGCCGTCCGTGACGATCCCGATCGTGCCCAAAGGCCCAACCGCCGAATATGGCGAGTATCTCGTGGGGTGGACGCGCTGCCGGGATTGCCATGGCGAAGACCTGAGCGGAGGCACAGGTGGCACAGCTGCCTTGCCGACGCCCATCGGGCCAAACCTGCGCGTGGTTCAGGGATGGACGCTCGACCAGTTCATCACGACCATACGCACCGGGGTAGACCCCAGCGGCCATGCGCTCGACCCGGCTCAAATGCCGTGGAAGGAAATCGGCTTATTGGACGACGAGGAACTGGGCGCGCTCTACGCTTATTTGAAGAGCCTGCCGCCGGTTCAAAAATGACCCCTCAACAGACCCTAAGGGTCTTCAAGACCCTTAGGGCCTCAGCAAACTCGCTCAAAGTCCGCGTCCTCGCGGACGTTCCCCGCCGCGGGGACGCGGCTGGGGAGCGTTTGGATTCTTAGGGCCTCAGAGAAAGGAGAACCACCTGCCGCTGAAAGCTCTGACCTGATACCCCAGCGCCATTCGCGCGACTCGCTCCAAATTGCACGCGTTCGTACAAGGAGATAAGACTATGTATGCAAGAGTAGTAACCGCCCAAGTGTCGCCTGACAAAGTAGAGGAGGGGATCCGCCTCTGGCGAGATTCTGTGATGCCGGCCGCCAGGCAGCAGAAAGGATTCAAGAGTGGGCGTCTGCTCGTAGATCGCAAGACAGGTAAAATTACCTCGGTCGGCCTATGGGAGACGGAAGCCGACATTCAGGCCAGCGGCGAGGGCAGCGCCTACTTGCAAGAGCAGCTCGCCAAGTTCGCGAGCCTTTTTACCGCACCGCCGGTCGTCGAACATTACGAAGTCGCCGTCGAGGCGTGAATGCGCGCTGTGGCACGCTGTGGTAGCGTAGCCGCTCTAACAGGAAAGGAGAATATTGCCATGTCCACCGAAGAAAACAAGGCCCTCATGCGCCGCGCTTACGAGACGATGACTAACGCCGTGCGCACCGGAGACTTCAGCCCGCTCGGCGCGCTGATCGCCGCCGACGTCGTTGACCACAACCCTGCGCCCGGCCAGAAGCCCGGCCTCGAGGGCGTCGTGGAAGTCTTTACCATGTTCCGGGCCGCTTTCTCTGACTTCCGTATGGAAGTGGAAGACATGATTGCCGAGGGGGACCAGGTAGCGTCCCGGATCACCATTCGCGGCAAGCACACGGGGGCGTTTATGGGCATTCCCCCGACGGGCAAGGAGATCGCGCAGACGGGGATTGAC
Organism: Anaerolineales bacterium; assembly: GCA_034435515.1. Lineage (GTDB taxonomy): Bacteria > Chloroflexota > Anaerolineae > Anaerolineales > UBA6663 > DATDRS01. The sequence goes on along the minus strand of DAOTXG010000370.1, from coordinate 4,954 downwards.
ATTGCCCGCATCGCGGGCGGCAAAGCCGTGGAGCGCTGGGGCGAGTTCGACAACGTGGGCCTGCTGCAGCAATTGGGCGCGATGCCTGGGCCGGGATAGGGCGAGGGGCAGGCGCTCAATGATAGTCAGTACATCACGAAATGTCATTCCCCCGCTGTGCGGGGCCTATGGGTGAGGGCGCGGAGCGCCCCCCTTCGGGGAATCTCAGGCAGAGATGCTTCGCTCAGCATGATGGCCTTTCGTGAAGTGCTGATAGTGACAGGCCCGAAAGGAGGTGATGACCGGGGGCATAGCCGATAGCTACGCCGCATACATCAAACAGGCTCATGATTAGTAGGACTCGTCCAAGAATAAGCTCCTTCCAGACCCTAAGGGTCTCAGAGACCCTTAGGGTCTGAAACCGGGAAGTTATTTTTAGACAGCCCCTTAGCCAGCGACCCGCTGGTCAGATAAGGAAGGTGAACCATGTCTGAAGAGAACATCAAAGCCGCGCAAGCCTTTTTTGAGGCCTGGAACGCCGGCGACCTGAGCCAAGCCGACGCTTACGAAGCCGACGGCTTCATGGCCGAAGGGCCGGGTGCGCCCGGCCCCATGAACACGGAACAAAACCGGGCGTACACCCAGAACTTCCTGACGGCTTTTCCCGGCTCGAAGTTCGAGGTGCTGCTTACCATCGCGCAAGGCGATTACGTCGTCAACCACTGGAAGGCTAGCGGCACACATACCGGGCCGCTAGGCACCCCTTCCGGGAACGCCATTCCGCCCACGGGCAAGATGGCGACGGTGATGGGCAGCACCACGGCGGAAGTCAAGAACGGCAAGGTCACCCGCTCCTGGACGTACTGGGATATGACCAGCCTCTTGACCCAGTTGGGCCTGATGCCGCCGATGTAGTCATGATGTATCCCAGGAGTCTTTTTTTCAGCCGCCGCACTGAGCCTGGCATAGAAAAGGAGGTGATGTCCCTCGACCGAATCATGGGTCATTCAATACCCGGCGCGTCTGCCTAAGTAGGTGACCAAAATAAATGTCACACCTGATCCTGCAAAAACGCCTGAAAATAAGCCGATTCGCGCTATCTGGGTGTGACAAAAATTCTGAGCACCTACTTAGTTCGAAATCCAGGCGAATAAGGAGGCAATTGACATGAACCGTATAACCTACATGGCTCGGCTGGTCGTGACCGTACTTTTTGCCCTCGCACTGACGTTGGGCTTGCCCGCCCAAATGGTTCAGGCGCAGGCAAGCACGGTTACGACCAGTATGATAATCCCGCTGGGTGTCTTCCCAGTGTTCATCCCCTGCGCGGCGGGAGGCGCAGGCGAAGTTGTCGAACTCGGCGGAAACCTCCATGTTTTGTTCAGCACTACCGTGGACGACCAAGGCGGTTTCCATGCCGTGTCTCACTTTCAGCCGCAAGGAGTGACCGGCACAGGCTTGACGACTGGCGACAAATATCAGGGGACCGGTGTGACCCGTGACCAGTTCAATGGCATGGTGGGATTCGAGTTTACCTTCGTGAACAACTTCCGCATCATCGGCCAGGGGACAGGGAACAACTTCCTGGTGCACAACACTTTCCACATAACGGTCAACGCCAATGGCGACCTGACGGCGTTCGTGGACAACTTTAGCGTCGAGTGTAAGTAAAACCCTGCCGGATGTCTTCACGCCAGCATTGTGGGACCAGAGCCGCCTCGCCAGCGGCTCTGTTTTTGGGAGCTGGTCGGTGTGAAAAACGGAAGCCCGGAGACAACTCAATGCTATAATTCGCTACATGGCCCTCACCCTCGCCGAAGTCGAACACATCGCCGCCCTGGCGCGCCTGCGGCTCACCGACGAAGAGAAAGCGCGTTACCGCGAGCAGCTCTCCGCCATCCTGGATTACATGACGAAACTGCGGCAGTTGGACACCTCGGCCATCGAGCCGACGGCGACCGTGCTGCCCCTGCACACGGTGCTGCGCCCGGACGTGGTCACCCCCTCGTTCCCGCCCGCCGAACTGCTGGCCAACGCGCCCGAAGCCGAGGGAGGGATGTTTAGAGCGCCGCCTGTGTTGGAGTGAACAGTAATCAGTAAACTGTTCACTGCTCACTGCCTCCATGTTCCTCGCCGACCTCACGCTCTCTGCCGCCGCTGACCTCCTGCGCACGGGAGAGGCGGCCAGCGTCGAATTGACTGAGGCCTGCCTGGCGCGAATTGAGCAGGTTGACCCCGCCCTCCGGGCCTTCCTGACCGTCACGGCCGACCTCGCCCGCGCCGCCGCCCGCGAAGCCGACACGCGCCTTGCAGTGTGGCGCAAAAATCCGTTAAACGCGGAGCGGTTCAATCCGTTGACTGGCATCCCTCTCGCGATTAAGGACGTGTTGTGCCTGCAAGGCGTGCGCACCACCGCCGGGTCGCGCATCCTCGAAAACTTCGTCGCGCCCTACACCGCGACCGCCGTGCAAAAACTGCTCGCCGCGGGCGCGGTGATCGTGGGCAAAACCAACTGCGACGAGTTTGCGATGGGGTCGTCCACCGAAAACTCCGGGTACTTCGTCACGCGCAACCCGTGGGACGCGGCGCGGGTGCCGGGCGGCTCGTCGGGCGGGAGCGCGGCGGCGGTGGCGGCAGGCATGGCCTTTGGCGCGCTGGGCACCGACACAGGCGGCAGCATCCGTCAGCCCGCGTCGTTCTGCGGCGTCGTCGGGCTTAAGACGAGCTACGGGCGTGTCAGCCGCTACGGCCTCATCGCCTACGGCTCGTCGCTCGACTCGATTGGCCCGCTGGCGCGCACGGTCGCGGATGCCGCGCTCCTCTTCAGCGCCATCGCCGGCCACGACCCGCGTGACGCGACTTCGATGCCTCTGCCTGTGCCTGAGGTCTCGCTGAACGGGCGCGACCTGAAGGGCCTGCGGGTGGGCGTGCCGAAAGAATACTTCGTCGCGGGCGTCCAGGCGGAGGTCGAGCGCGCAGTGCGCGAGGCCATTCAGGTGCTCGTGTCGCTGGGCGCGCAGGCAGAGGAAATCTCGCTCCCCCACACCGAGTACGCGCTCCCAGTCTATTACCTCATCGCCCCGGCGGAAGCCTCGGCCAACCTGGCGCGCTTCGACGGCATTCGATACGGCCCGCGTGAGGCGGGCGATTCGCTATGGGATGTTTACCTTGACACGCGCGGCGGACGCTTTGGGCCGGAAGTGAAGCGGCGCATCATGCTCGGCACATATGCGCTCTCCGCGGGTTATTACGACGCCTATTACGGCCAGGCGCAAAAAGCCCGCACGCTCATCAAGCGCGACTTCGACGAAGCCTTCCAGCAGGTGGACGTGATCGCCTGCCCGGTCGCGCCGACGACGGCCTTCAAGATCGGCGAAAAGACCGACGACCCGCTGGCGATGTATCTCGAAGACGTGTTCACGCTCCCGCCGAGCCTGGCGGGGATATGCGGCCTCTCCATCCCGTGCGGCTTCGACGCGAACCGGCTGCCCATCGGCCTGCAGCTGCTCGGCCCGGCCTTCGGCGAGGACAAAATACTGCGCGTCGGCCACGCTTACGAGCAAGCGACGGAGTGGCACAAGGAGGTCCCCAAACTATGAGTCGAGAAGGAAGCCCAAAAGAATGGTTACGTCAGACGAGATTTTTCAATGGTTTTTAGCAAAGATCAGCTTCGAGAGCGAATAGACAAGTTCCTGGCTGCTGTCCGCCAGCAATACCGAACTGAGCGGGCCATTCTGTTCGGCTCCTATGCGAGAGGGGAGCAACGGGATGGAAGCGACATTGATCTCGTTGTTATCTCACCGGATTTCCGGGGAACTCCTAAGCTGGAGCGCCACCAAGCGCTTCATTGGATTGCCTGGAAAGCGCAGACGGACTACATCCAACCGCTCGGCTTCACGCCGGAAGAATACGAGACCGCCAGCCCGCTCGGCTTGTTGGGCGAGGTGAAAGACACGGGCCTCGTGGTCTACGAAGACAAGCCGGAGACGGCTGTCCGCGAAACACGCTCAGATTACACGACCGGAGGCATTGACAAGATGAAAATCGTCATCCCCCTGGCGGGCTTTGGCAAGCGCCTGCGCCCGCACACCTTCACCAAGCCTAAGCCGCTCATCAACGTCGCCGGCAAGCCGGTGCTCGGGCACGTCCTCGACATGTTCCAGGCCCTCGACAACGTCGAGGAAATCATTTTCATCACCGGCCACCTCGGCGACCAAATCGAACAGTACGTGACGCAGGAATATCCGGGCGTCCAGGCGCACTACTTCGAGCAGAAGGAGTTGAACGGCCAGTCCACCGCCCTCTACCTGGCGCGCGAGCGCCTGACCGGCCCGTTGTTGATGGTCTTCGTGGACACGCTGGTCAAGACCGACCTGTCCGTATTGAAAGACCCGGCCCTGGAGGCGGCGACCTGGGTGAAGGCGGTGGAGGACCCCCGGCGGTTCGGCGTGGCCGAGGTCGGCCCGGACGGGTTCGTGACCCGGCTGATCGAGAAGCCGCAGGACAAGAAAAACAACCTGGTCGTCGTCGGCTTTTACTATTTCAGGGACGGCGCCTTGCTGATGGATTGCATCCGCGAGCAGATCGAGAAGGACATCCGCACGCAGAACGAATACTTCCTCGCCGACGCGGTGAACCTGATGCTCCAGCGCGGCGTGAAGATGCGCGTGCAGCCGGTGGAGGTCTGGCAGGACTGCGGCAAGACCGAGACGGTGCTGGAGACCAACCGCTACCTGCTCGACAACGGCCACGACAACAGCGCGAGCGTGACGCGCGCCGGGTTCGTCGTCGTTCCGCCGGTGAACATCCACCCGACCGCGCAGATCAAGGCCTCGGTCATTGGCCCGTACGCGACGATTGCCGCCGGCTGCAAGGTAGAAAACTCGATCATCCGCGACTCGATCCTGGACGAAGGCGCGGTGGCGCAGGATGCCTTGCTCGCGCAATCGCTCATCGGCCGGGACGCCAGAGTGAG
>DAOTXG010000369.1:0-5567 GCA_034435515.1 Anaerolineales bacterium | reverse complement strand
GTGCTCGAACTGGTCGGCGTGGCGCGGGCGGTGGGCCGGGGGAATCTCTCGACCCAAGCCCGGCATCATATGGACGACGAGATCGGCGAACTGGCCTCGGCCTTCAACACGATGACCGACGATCTGGCCCGCTCCCAAGCTGATTTGCTCCGGCGCGTGCGCGAACTTGGAACGCTCAACGCGACGGCCACGGCCATCAGCGGCGAACTCAGCCTGACGGCCATGCTCCAGGCCGCGCTTGACAAAGTTCTGGAAGTGATGAACCTGCGCGCCGGGTGGATATTTCTCGCGGATGGCGAGACCGAGCGGCCGCTGCACCTCGTCGTGCAGTCGGGCCTCTCGTCGGCCTTTGCGTCCGAGGAGGCCGGGCGCGAGTTGGGCCGCTGTGTCTGCGGGCACGTCCTCCGCCATGGCCGCCCGGTGATCGTCAACGATATCCAGCGCGAGTGCCCGCGCTTGAGTCGGGAAGTGGTGGCCGCCGAAGGATTGGTGTGCCACGCGAGCGTCCCACTCATTGCACGCGACCGCGTGGTAGGCGTGGCGAACGTCGCCAGCGCCGAAGCGCGCCAGTTCACCGCAGAAGAGATGGCGCTGTTGGATTCGGTCGGGCGGCAAATTGGCGTGGCGGTGGAGAATGCACAGTTATGGGAGGCAGTGAAGCGCAAAGAGGCGCTGCGTGGGCAGTTGCTCTCGCAGGTCATCACCGCCCAGGAAGCTGAACGCAAACGTATTGCCCGTGAGTTGCACGACGAGACCGGGCAGTTGCTCACCACCCTGCTGGTCCGCCTCCGCACACTGGAACAGACCCCCTTCCTCTCCGACCCGGCCTTGCGGGGCGTCGCCGATCTCAAAGAACTGGCCAGGCATGTCTACGCGGAGATTCATCGGCTGGCGGTGGAACTGCGCCCGAACATGCTGGATCAGTTGGGGTTGGTGCGGGCCGTCGAGAGTTGCGCCCGCGAATTTGGCGAGCGCGTGGGGCTGCAGGCCGATTTCGAAGCCTCCGGGCTGAATGGCGTGTCCCTGTCGGACGAAGTTGAAATCGCCGTCTATCGCCTGACCCAAGAGGCGTTGTCCAATGTCGCCAAACATGCGGCGGCCACGCACGTAGGGGTCATGCTGGAGCAACGGAATGGGGCGTTGATTGCGGTGATCGAAGACGACGGGCGCGGTTTCGATGTTGAAGCGGCGTTTAACTCAACCGATCCCGACCGGCCCCATTTAGGCCTGTTCGGGATGCGGGAACGGGCCGCGCTCCTCGGCGGGCGGCTGACGATTGAGTCCGCGCGTGGCAAAGGGACGACGGTGTTTGTGGAGATACCGCTGGGCAGTGAAATGACCGCTTCGCGTGACCAATGACAAATGACGAATGATGGAATCGTGAATGGCGATGGGCCAGGTCCGATAAGCGATAGGCCATGAGCGAGAGACGAATCCGCATTCTACTGGCTGACGATCACGCCGTCCTGCGCGCAGGGTTGAAAGCGTTGCTCACCACACAGCCCGACCTCGACCCCGTGGGCGAGGCGGGCGAGGGCGGCGAAGCGGTGCGCCTGGCCGAGAGTCTACGGCCTGATGTGCTATTGCTCGACGTGACCATGCCGGGCAACGAGCAGTTTGCTGCACTGCGCGCTGTGCGCGAGCGCGCGCCAGAAGTGCGTGTGCTGTTGCTCACCATGCACGAGGACGAGGCGCTGTTGCGCGAGGCCCTGCGCCTGGGGGCTTCCGGCTACGTGCTCAAGAAGGCCGCCGAGGCGGAATTGCTTACCGCCATCCGGGCCGTGGCGCGCGGCGAGGCTTTTGTGGACCCGGCGATGACGAGGGTGATGATTGAGGGCTACCTGGGAGCGGAAGGAAACAAAGGAACGGCGGTCGCTCAGTCGGAAGGGTTGACGGCGCGCGAAATCGAAGTGTTGAAGTTGATCGCCGAAGGGTACACCAACAAAGAAATCGCCGAGAAGTTGGTCATCAGCGTCAAGACCGTAGAAACGCACAAAGCGCACATCGCCGAAAAACTCGGGAGGAAAAGCCGCGTGGAATGGCTGCGGTATGCGCGCGAGAAGGGCCTGCTTTCTTCCGAGAGTCACTAAAGTCATCACTCCCCTATTGCCAGGAAAGACCCTGACTCGCCCTCCCTCGCATCAGGGAGTTCCCTGATTCCCCCCCTCACAAATCTGTGTTCTTCCCGATACCCTTCGCGCCCGCTCTGCGTTAGAGTGACGGGTGACGGATGGCGTCGGCTGTTGTGTACTGTCTCGCTCGTCATGCATCACTCGCATTTCATCCCTTTCTCGCGGAGCGCCTATGGCAAAGAAACGCTACGGCCTGGCCATTGACCTGCGGCGGTGCGTCGGCTGTGAGGCCTGCACCATCGCCTGCAAGCAGGAGAATCACACGCCACCCGGCGTGGCTTACGCCAAAGTCATCAAAGAAGAAGTCGGCGAATACCCGCACGTCCGCCGCCGTTTCCTCCCCGTGCTGTGTAACCACTGCGAGAACCCGCCCTGCACCGACGTGTGCCCGGTGGGCGCGACGTGGAAGCGCGAGGAGGACGGCATTGTGGTGATTGACTACGATCTATGCATCGGCTGCCGTTACTGTATCGCCGCCTGCCCGTACGGCGCGCGCTACTTCGACTTCGGCGACAACTATCAGGCGCCGATGAGCGAATTTGAGCAGCAGCCCTCGCCCGAATACGGTGAGTACCGCGACCGGGCCAACGGCGGCAGCCCCATCGGCAACGTGCGCAAATGCACCTTCTGCCTGCACCGGGTAGCGGCCGGCGAACAGCCTGCCTGCGTGCAGACCTGCATGCCCCGTGCCCGCATCTTCGGCGACCTGAATGACCCCGACTCCGAAATCTCGCGCCTTGTGGCCGAGCGGCGCGGCTTCCGGCTCAAGGAAGAGTTGGGGACGGGGCCGAATGTCTTTTACCTTGAATAATCACCTGGTCACCTGGTCACCCGGTCAAGCTGACATGGCGACCCGGTGACAAGGTGAAGGAAGCCGGTATGAAAAACAAGACTCTCACTTTGGCCTACTGGACTCTCCTCGGCGTGGTGGCCGTCGTCGGGCTGGCGGCCCTCTACGTCCGCACCGTGCAGGGCCTGCGGGTTACCAACCTGAACAGCCTCGTGCCGTGGGGGCTGTGGGTAGCGTTCTACATTTACTTCATCGGTCTGAGCGCGGGATCGTTCCTCATCTCGACGATGATCTACGTCTTCGGCCTCAAGCGTTTCGAGCCGATTGGCCGTCTCGCGCTGTTTGCGGCCTTCATCGCCCTGAGTACTGGCCTGGTGTTCATCTTGATTGACCTCGGCCACATGGAGCGCTTCTGGACGGTGTTCGTCAACCGCAGTGGAACGTCCGTCCTCGAATGGGAAATCCACTTCTACAATCTGTATCTCGCCATCTTGCTCGCCGAACTCTGGCTGCTCATGCGGCGTGACCTGATCCGACGCGGGGAACAAAAGGACTGGATCGGCCTCACCTGCCGCAGCCTCGCGCTGGGCAGCAAAGACTTGTCCGATGAGTCGGCGGCGAAGGACATGCGGATGGTGAAGATCCTCGGCACGTTGGGCGTCCCGGTCGCCATCGGCGTGCACGGCGGCACGGGCGCGATCTTCGCCGTGGTGAAGGCCCGCCCGTACTGGTACACCGGCCTGTTCCCGCTCATCTTCATCGTCTCGGCGTTGGCCTCCGGCGGCGCGCTGCTCACTTTCATCTACGCCTTCTTCGGTCGCAAAGACCGTGACCACCCGGCGCTCGTCACCGCGCTGGGCAAGATGGTGGCCGGTTTCCTCGCTCTCGACCTGGTCTTCCTCGGGAGCGAGCTGCTCGTCGGACTGTATGGCAATGTGCCGGATCACGTGGCCGTGTATCGCGCCATCATGTTCGGGCCGTTCTGGTACGTCTTCTGGCTCGGCCAACTCGGGTTGGGCGCGCTCGTCCCGCTCTTCCTCGTGTCCAGCCAGCGCACTGGCAATTCGGTCGGATGGGTGGGCGTGGCCTCGGCGCTGATTGTCGTCGGCATCGTCGGCGTGCGGCTGAACATCGTCATCCCGCCGTTCACCGTGCCGCTCCTCCCCGGCGTGGACACGGCCTACCCGCTCGGACGCTTCTCGACCTTTGACTTCACCGGCTTTGCGAGCGTGCTCTTTGGACTGGCGATCATCCTCTTCGTCCTCGCCTCAGCGGTGATGGTCGCGCGCCTCTCGCAGATGCCCGCGAAGCCGCTGGAACGCTTGTTGGCGCGGGCCGCGGGTTTCGCCATCATGCTGGGCTTTGTCATCATGGGTCTGCGCTTTCTCGGCGTCGGCACGCCGGTCACGGCCTCGCTCTTTGGAGAACTCGCCCGCCTGCCGTTTTTCTTCGGCGGCTCGGTGCGTGCCACCGACCCGACCTTTTATTCGCCCTCGGCCATCGAATGGCTCTCCAGCATGGGCGTGATTGCGCTGGCGGTGATGGGCTTTAGCCTCGGCTGGCTCGTCCTGCCTCTGCAAGGCGAAACGGAACCCGAACCTGCGCCCGTCGACGCCAATCGCTTCGCGCGCTTGGAAGCCGGAACAAACTAAGGCGGAGTTCAACCATGACCCAACTCACTCGTCGCGACTTTCTCAAACTGGCCACCGTCACCGGGAGCGCCGTCGCCATCGGCAGCCGATTCATCCCGGCCCGGACCACCCGCGCTGCCGTGTTGGCGCAGCCCCCGGCGGGCACGTGGATTCCGACGGCGTGCAACATGTGCGGCGGACAGACTGGCCTCCTCGTCCGTGTGGCCAATGGCCGGGTGATGAAGATCGAACCCAACGCCGACAACCCCATCGGCGTGGCGAACATCTCCACCGACTACTGGCGCTGGAAGAACACGGATGGCGCGGCCATGTGCCCCAAAGGCAACTCCGGCCCGATGGCGCTCTACGACCCCGACCGGGTGAAGACTCCGCTCAAGCGCACCAATCCCAACAAGGGCAAGGGCGTTGACCCGGGCTGGGTGGCGATCTCTTGGAACGAGGCGCTGAACACTATCGCCGGGAAGCTCAAAGAACTGCGCGACGCGGGCGAGGCGCACAAACTCGTCTGGTTTTCCGAAGATCACTCGTTCGTGGACATCCAGAAGGATTTCTGCGACCTGTACGGTACGCCGAACTATCACAACCACTCCAACCTGTGCGATGTGAGCCGCAAGGCCTCGTTCAAACTGGTGATGGGCGACGAGCGCCCACTCGGCGACTTCGCCAACGCGCGCTACCTTTTGCTCTTCGGCTGGAACCCGCTCTCGGCGACGAAGTGGAGCCACCTGCCGCGCATCTTCACCCGCGCAATTGAGAATGGCGCGAAATTCGTCGTGGTTGATCCTTACCTGAGCCAGACCGCCGCCCGCGCGCACGAGTGGATCCCCATCCGCCCGGCGACCGACGGCGCGCTGGCGCTGGCGCTGGCGCACCTGCTCATCAAGTGGAATCTGTACGACAAGGATTTCGTCAAGAACTGGACGACCGGCTTCGACGCGTTTGCCGCCTTCGTCGCCGACAAGACCCCGGAATGGGCTGAACAGATCACCGACG
>DAOTXG010000368.1:0-3044 GCA_034435515.1 Anaerolineales bacterium | reverse complement strand
TTGCTCGAAGGGCTTTATCACATCTCGGTCGCGGTGGTGAACGAAACGGACACGGAAACCTTCGACTTCCATGACCAGCTCTACAGTTTCCGGGTCGTCAACCGCAATGGCCGGGTCAAGGAGCGCTACGGGTTGATGACCCTGCAGGGGCGGTGGAGGCACACTGTCGCCTTACCCGAGAGCATAGCCGTGGGGTAAGGCCGAGGCGAGGCGGCGGTGAGAGCCGGTCGCGGCGCCCTTTATGCCTGTGTCGTCAACGTCGCCCATGACGCAGTCCGAGCGCGCTGAGGCGCGGTTTTACGATGCGTATTATTTCCAGCACGGCTGCGGCCAGCCTTATGAGCGGAATGCCGTGTGGCTGCAATTCTTCGGCGGCATTGCCCAAAAGATAGTCGAGACCATTGGCCCGCGCACCGCGCTCGACGCCGGGTGCGCCATGGGGTTTTTGGTGGAAGGTTTGCGGGAGCGCGGGGTCGACGCCTTTGGCGTTGATATTTCGGAGTATGCGATTGGTCAGGTGCATGAGTCCATCAGGCCGTACTGCTGGGTTGGCTCGGTTTCTGCCCCCTTGCCTCAGCGATATGATATGATTGTGTGCATCGAGGTGCTGGAGCACCTGCGCCAGCCGGAGAGCGAGGCGGCCATTGCCAACTTTTGTCGGTTCAGCGATGATATCCTGTTCTCCTCGACCCCGTTTGATTATCGCGAAGCCACGCATTTCAACGTCCAGCCGCCCGAATACTGGGCCGACCAGTTCGCCCGGCATGGTTTTGTGCGGGACGTGGATTTTGACGCCTCGTTCATCACGCCCTGGGCTGTGCGCTTCCGCCAGAGCCGGGAACCGCAGCATCAGATCATCCGCGATTATGAGCGGCGCTTCTGGCTCTTGTGGAAAGAAAACACCGACTTGCGCAGCCTGGCGGTAGATTTGCGCAATCAACTGGCTGCCAGTGAGCAGACCGCCCTGGCGCTGAGGACACAGATAACGGATCATGAACGGGAGAGACAGGCCCTGGTTGAGCAGACACAGACCCTTCAGGCGCAATTACGAGACTTCACTCACCAACCTTCCTGGCGGATCGCACAACTTCTGCAGCAGCTGCGGCTCTGGCTGGCCCCGCCTGCGACCCGGCGCGAGCGTTGGTTAAGTTGGATCGTCAAAGCCTTGATGGGTTAAAACCGCTGGCGAAGTCGCCACCTCAACTTGCCTACTTGTGGAGATGGATGGAAACGTCTCTTATCCCAACGCCTCTGCCTGATTTATATCTCGTTGAAATCCAATTCTTCCGCGACGAGCGCGGCTTTTTTATCGAAAATTATCACCAGCGCGATTTTGCCAAGGCCGGGCTGAACGTCGAGTTTGTGCAGGACAATCACTCACGCTCGGGCGCGAAGGTGCTGCGCGGCTTGCACTACCAGGATCTGACGGCCCCGATGGGCAAACTGGTGCGGTGCACCGTCGGGTCCATCTTTGACGTGGCCGTGGATTTGCGCCTCGGATCGCCCACATTCGGCCGCTGGTTCGGAGTGGAACTGTCGGAGGACAACCTGCGGCAGCTCTATATGCCGCCGGGCTTTGCCCACGGATTTGCTACGTTGTCTGAGACTGCCGACGTGCAGTACAAGTGTACCGGGTTCTACACACCCTCGTCGGAGAGGACGCTGGCCTGGGACGACCCCGAGATCGGCATCGCCTGGCCGTACCCGGATCCGGTTTTGTCGCCGCGCGACAGGCGCGGGATGAGCCTCCGGCAATACCGGCAGCAGCCCGCCTTTCGCTACGAAAAGTAAAGGCGGCGACGGAAGGCGTCTATGCAAACCATACGTTTGGTCAGCAGTTGCGTTGGAGCGGCGCTGGCCCAGAAATTGGTCGAGCGCAGTCACGCGGAGTACCTTGAAGTAGTGCAGGAGTGTGTATGAGTCTGATTGTTGTAACGGGGGCCGCCGGTTTCATCGGCCAACATCTGGTGCGTTATCTGGTGAGGCATACCTCGGCCCGGATCGTGGGTCTGGACAACCTGCGCCGGGGCCGCTGGGACGGGATACACGATTGCGCGCCCACGGACCGGCTGGCATTGATCGAGGGCGACGTGCGCGACGCCGACTTGCTGCAGCGCGCGCTTAAAGGGGCGGACACCATTTTTCACCTCGCGGCGCAATCCAACGTCATCGGCGCGGCGCTTGACACGGATTACTCATTCCAGGCCAACGTCGTCGGCACGTATAACGTATTGCGCGCGGCGCGCGCGGCCGGTGTGCGACGGGTCATTTTCACCTCCTCGCGCGAAGTGTACGGCGAACCAGCGGTTTTGCCGGTGCCGGAAGACGCCCCCCTGGTCGCCAAGAATTTTTACGGCGCCAGCAAGATTGCCGGCGAGGCCTATTGCCGCGTATTCGACTCGCCCGAAATGCGCGTGAGCGTAGTGCGGCTGGCCAACGTCTATGGCCCTGGCGACCGCGACCGGGTCATCCCCATCTTCTTTGAGCGCATCGCGCAGGGCCGGCCGCTGGTGCTCTACGGCGGCGATCAGGTGATTGACTTCGCGCCGATTGGCCTGGTCGTCGAAGCGTTGTGGCGGGCGGCCGAAACGCTCTCACCCGACCCGATTAATATCGGGAGCGGGCAAGGCACCGCCTTGAAAGACCTGGCCCAGCGGATGCTCGCTCTGACCGGCTCGACCGCCGGAATCGCGATTGAGCCGGCCCGACCGATTGAAGTCCGGCGTTTCATTGCGCAGATAGACCGGATGAAAGACCGGCTGGGCCTGACGCCGCCCGGCGACCCGCTGGCGGAACTGGATCAAATGCAAAATTCGAGCATCGCGGCGACCCGGGGCTGGTAGAGGCAGCCGCCCATGGTTTCGTCGCCGGTCCGAAGCGGAGGAGACGCTGTGCAAGCGCCTCTATGGCTACGCCTCTGTTTTAACAATTAACCGATATGCAATTACTGAATGCGCACGAGCGCGTGCTCGTGATCAGGCACGATGTGTGGGGGGCGTATATGGCCGGGCCTGGGATCCGCTATTTTCACCTCGCCCGTGTCC
>DAOTXG010000367.1:0-2101 GCA_034435515.1 Anaerolineales bacterium | reverse complement strand
GATGGTCTTGTCCTTGCCGAGCAGGTACACAACCCCGAACGAATTGCGGGAATGACCGCGAACCTCGGGCTTGTGGCAAAACAGCGCGGCGATACCGATCTGGCTCGTGAACGGTTCAACACTGCATTGACTCTGGCGGAGCAAATGGGGAATCGCCAACTTGAAATCCGCGTCAGAATTTGGCTGGCGCCTCTACTTTCTCCTGAAGAAGCCCTATCCTACCTGGAGGGTGCGCATACCCTTGCCGAACAAGCTGGTCTGCACAGTCTTCTGGAGGAAATTACGGGGTTGCAAAAGAATCTCTCCCATTCTTTGTAATCATCTCGATAGTTGTATTTTGATAAATGAAGGCAAAAACATCAGGCGGTCGCACCGACTCGTTGCTTGGCAAATAAATAGGCAAAAATATCATTGGCTTTCCGTCCTGATTCAAGTTGTTGAGACGCAAACCGGATGAGGGCTTCGATCAGCGCCTGCGCTTGTTGCCGACAAGCTTCCCCAATGGTTTTAATGGGTAAGCGACTGTGTGTCAGTGATGGGGGCAGACAGTCCAGGTGCAAAAACGAATAGGCTACGAACACCAAACACCAATGTTTTTGAACGGCTTTAGCGTCGCGCATGCGATACTCGTCGAACCCCCGATGGGCTTTGCCATCCTGATAAAAAGTCTCAATCGGCCAGCGTTGCACATACGTCGCGATCAGGCGTGGCGCCGTCCAGTCCACGCGGTTAGAGACCAAGACCGCATACGTTCCCTGGCATTCAGCGTTATCAAAACTAATGACAAGGCGGACTTTGCCTAAATCCGGAATCCGCACCGCGAGCGTGAAGGTCCAGTAGGTTTGCTCGCCCACCGTGACGGCGCGATAAGCGCTGAGCGGGATGAGCGGAACCAGGCCTTCCACTTTGATATGCGGCCCCGCTAACGGCAGGCGTTTGCCGGTTGCGTCTTTGAGTACAAAACTGTTCGTTTCCAGTTTGCGGTTCTTTTTGAGCAGGCTAATCCAATCTTTCTTGCGCCGCCGCAAGCCGGTGACGAACGCTTGCGCCAGATACCAACTATCAAATAACACCACGCTAAACGGCAATTTATGCCGAAGGGCGGCGACCACGAGTTCTTGGGCCAGGTCAATTTTAGTCTGAAACTGGTCGTGCAACGCCCGAAATTCAGCATCGTGGAGCAAGGTCGGATCAACCGCTTTGTGGAATTGCGCCCGTTCCTTTTTGGTTTTAGGAATTTCGCGCTCCGGAAAATGCTTGTGCACGAACGCGGCCCACTTGGTCGCTTCTTCGTAGCGCCGATACAACCGCACATCCACCGGAAAGCGCACCGGCCCGCTTACATAATGGCTGGTCACCGGATTGTGCGCCAGTGGGTAAGCGTTATCGCTATGATTGTAATGACGGTCAATGTGATCGAACAAATTGCCCACATGCTCACACAACGTATCATCTACAATCAACGCCGATTGGTCTTTGGTCAGCCGCACGCCTTTCGTCTGTTGCAGCATATACGCGACGGCGATTGACCCGCTCTTCCAGCCAGCGGTTTTGGGAGAAATAGCGCGAGACATTCGTCTTATCCGAACTCGCCACCACACACCGCGCAATATTCGCCATGCTTTTGTTCGGCAACACCATCAGCCCGGTGAGGTAATTCTCAAAGTGCCGAAATTGGCAACGGTTCTCAAACAGATCACGGAAGGCTTCCGCGTGAGCAGTTACCAGCGGCGCGGGTTCAATGATTGGCAGTTGCATCGGCCTTGTCTCCAAGAGTAGGCGACAAGGGTATCCGGTTTTGACTGAAAACGCCAAAATACAACTATCGAGCTCGTCTATATCTTTTGCGTCAACGGGATAGACGAATGGGTCGAGAAAGACTTCACAGGCTTCGGTGAAAGAGACCCCATGCTTTTGAACGTTGGTTTCTGCTTTGTCGCTATCCCATTCAAAGTCAATGGCTTCCAATTGGTGAGTAACATTCATAACCAAGAGTTTAGCGACAAGTATTTATTTCGTCAATACACGTCTGCATCTGACGTACCTGCCCAACGGTGGGCATCAGGCGCGCGCGGTGGGAATGCCGCTCACGCTCGGAAAC
>DAOTXG010000366.1:0-4413 GCA_034435515.1 Anaerolineales bacterium | reverse complement strand
GTCGCCGTCCTTGTCCAGGTAAAGTCCCACCGCAATATTCGCGATCCCACTTTCCCCGGCGTCCTGTGCGCCGTCGCCGTCGTCGTCTTTCCAGACCGTGTCGCCGATGCGGTTCACGCCGGAGATGAGGGTGGTAAGACAATCGCCGCCAAACGAGGCGGCGTCGCCAAAGCTGCCGCTCGCGCAGTTTTCGATGTAGGTCGCCGTGGTCGTGACCGGGACGGCGGCGTTGAACAGCACCCGGCCGCTGTCGCCTGGCTGCAGCGTGTCGGTGAGCCACCATTGGATGTGAGTGACCTGGCTGGCCGGCGGCTCGGTGCTGCTCCAGTTCACGCCGTTGTCGGTGGAGAAGAGGATGATGACGCCCGTGCTGGTGAAGGTGTGCGTCGCGCTGCCCGCGACGTAGATTGTGCCGGCCGGGATAGCGTCGCTGATGACGACCGGCATCCAGGGCGTCGAGGCGCCGCCCCCTCCGCTGGTTAAGGGCAGCCCAGCGCCGGTGCTGCCGGTGTTCGTGACGGGGATTTGATAGGCGATGGCGCTGCCGGGGGTGATGGTGGCGTTGCCGGTTTTATCCACCGACACGTCCGGCGGGGAGGTTTGAATCGGCGGCACGCCGGGGGTGCCGTAGTCGCCGCTGAATTTTTCGGTATTGGCGCCCGAGGCCGCTTCCTGATAAGGAGTCAGGCCGGTGAAACAGGCGCCATTGATCGCCATAAAGGCGTAAAAAACGTCGCCAATCGCCCCTGTATTGTCCTCCGGCAGGTGGGTGAAATACAGCGTGTCGGTAAAGGGCACAATCAACGTCGGGTTGCCGCCGCTCCGGTTGATGGTGAGCACACCCGTGACGCGGATCAGGCGGAAACAACTCGGGTCGTAGCTCGGGTCGCCGATCGGCTGCAGCCAGACGTTGTGATCGTAGGCGCCATCGCCGTCGTTGTCAAAGCCTTTATTGATCACGCCCAATTCGTACCGGACGCCGTTGGAGGTAATGACGTCGCCTGGCTTGGCGACCGACGTATTCGTGTTGAACCACACGCTGCCGTTGGGATAAATTTTGTTGGCCATGGCCGCGATTTCGCTGCGCGTGGTCATCTTCCACGTCGCGTTGGCGCCGCTGCCCTGCGCCGAGACGCCCCACACGTCAAAGTTGAGCCAGAGATCGTCGTCGGGGTTGTTGGCGTCGCCCCACACCGCCGGGCCGGTGTTGTCCGGGTTGCCCCGGCGGGGATAGGTGAAGTGCCAGTACTGCACGCGGCAGTCGCCGGGGTTCAGCGTCCCGATATAGCGCCGGGCGTCGGCCAGGCCGATCGCGCCGCCGATGTGCGTAAAGGAATAAGCGCCGGTGCTCGCCAGGTGCGGGTGTTGAGCGACGAAGGCGGCGGCGGCGCTGTCCCGCGCCGGGTAAACGCCGGCGGTGCTGTCGCTCCCGTCGTTGTCGCCGTTGGGGTCGTAATCGCCGATGAAGCCCCGCACGTCGGTGAGCGGCTGATCGCCCGTGTTGCAGAACTTGCCGGCCACCGTCGCCACCGACGGCGCGTAGGTGGAGGGCGCCAGGACATTCGAGTCGACGACCAGGTTATAGCCGGCGGAAATTGAGACGGTGAGCGTTCCGGCGGCGCGGACGACGCCAAAGGATGACAGACCAATGAGAAGTGCGATGAGCAGCGCCGCGGGGATCAGGGTCAAGAACAACGCGGCTATCCGCCAGGGTTGTTGGATAGCGAGGGGGGGCTTAGGGCGCTGGGAGGTTAAATCAGTCATTGAATACCTTTCGGAAAACTTTCAGCGTACCTGTCAGGGGGCGCAAGCGCACCCCTTCTCTCACAACGCCCCGCTTATGAGCCTGGAAACTGCTTCTTACATGCCCTGGGAAGAGGAGGGACTATACCAAATTTTTAACTATTTGCAAACTTGATTTTAACCTTACAAACGCCGGACAGATTTTGCGTGCACCCCGATTGGCATCAGGGGGTTGACAAATTCCGCTCTCCGGTTACGCTAGCGTTGATTAGGATGATTAGCAATATGGCTAAACAATTGAATTGGCTAAGCGTAGAGCGTACGATCCGGCAACATGGCCTGACCCTCTTTAGCCCCCAGGACTTGCGCCACCTGCTGGGGGCCTCCGAGATGTCGGCGCGTTTCCTGCTGACCCGCGCTGGCAAGCGCGGCGATGTCGTCAAGCTTCGGCGCGAACTCTACGTCCTTCCCGACCGGCCCGCCTCGGACCTGGAAATCGCCAACCAGCTGTATCGCCCTTCCTACATTTCGTTTGAGTATGCGCTGGCCTATTATCATCTGATCCCCGAGGCCGTATTCGAGGTTACCTCAGTCACTCCGCGCACCAGCCGCCGCTTCAACGCCTTGGGCAAAACCTTTACTTATCGCCGCTTGAAACCAGCTGCCTTCACTGGTTACTGCCCGGAAAAGATAGGAGGGCGCGTCATCCTGATCGCCGAGCCGGAGAAGGCAGTCGTAGACAGCCTGTATTTTGCCAGCCTGCGCCGACTTTCCCTGCCCGAGCGGCTGGACCTGTCCTCTCTGCGGCCCAAGCGTTTGCGCGCCCTGGCAAATTTATACGGCCGGCCCGAATTGGTTGAACAAGTCGAAACCCTTCGATGATTACTCAGGAAACCCTGATCCGCGCTGCGACAGCCAGCCAGACGACCGAGCTGAATGCCGCTCGCGAGTATTGCCAGCATTTATTCCTGAGCGCCTTCTACCGAGAGGCAGGCAGCGAACAGGTGATGTTAATTTGATTGCAGTAATTTATCATTTGTGATAATATATTAGCGTGGATTTCACAGAGTTGCTGAAACTAGTGGGTGACGAACCCGTGTTCGAGTCGGCGCTGCTTCTCGCAGGGGATGTAAACCCGAGCGCCATCCGGGTGCAACTCTCCCGCTGGGTAGCGTCTGGGCGGCTGATTCAACTCCGGCGCGGGCTGTATGCGCTGGCCCCTCCCTTTCAGAAAACTCCGCCTCACCCATTCCTGATTGCCAACCACATGGTTCGCGCCTCTTACGTGAGTTGCCAATCGGCGCTCGCTTATTACGGCCTCATCCCTGAACACGTCCCTGTGACTATCAGCGTCACCACCGCCCGCCCGGCCCGGCGGCGCACCCCGTCAGGCGAATTTGAGTTCCGGCGCATCAAGCCGGAGCATCTGCGCGGCTATCGGCGCGTCGAGTTGGGCGGCCAGCAGCGCGCCTTCGTCGCCACGCCGGAGAAGGCCCTGCTCGACTTGATTTACTTGCAGCCCAACGGCGACTCGCGCGCCTATTTGCAGGAACTGCGTCTGCAAAACCTGGAACGCTTGAATGGCGACGAACTGCAGCGACAGGCGGCCGAGTTCAACAGTCCCAAGCTGAAGCGGGCGGCGCAACGCGTCCGAGAACTGGCTGAGGCCGAAGCCTACGAGGCCCTATGAAGGAATATCTGATGGAACTGGCGCGCCAGGCGCCTGACGCGATCCGCGGGCGCAACGTGGCGCGGGAATATCTGCAAGCGCGCATCCTGGGGGCATTGCAACGCGCGCAGGCCTTCCTGGCGCTGGCCTTTCACGGCGGCGCGGCGCTGCGGTTTCTCTACGCCAGCGGGCGCTATTCCGAGGATTTGGACTTTGCGCTGGAGAGACCCGCCAACCGCTATGATTTCCGCGCCTATCTTCATGCGATCCAAGCCGAACTGACGCCGGAGGGCTACGCGCTTGAACTCAAAGTCAATGACCAAAAGGTTGTTCACAGCGCATTCGTCCGCTTCCCCGGACTACTCTACACCCTGGGGCTGTCTCCGCATCACAACGAAGTTCTGGCCGTCAAACTCGAAGTAGACACGCGCCCGCCAGCCGGGGCGGAATTGGAGACAACGGTCGTCCGCCGCCATGTCGTTCTCCAACTGCAACATCATGACCGGGCCTCGATGCTGGCCGGGAAGTTACACGCTTTCCTCCAGCGCCCTTACCTCAAAGGGCGCGACGTATACGATCTGCTCTGGTATCTCAGCGCCCCGGATTGGCCGGCGCCTAATCTCGTTCTGCTCAACAACGCGCTGCGCCAGAGCGGCTGGGAGAGCGAGGCCCTCGCCGACACAACCTGGCGCGCCATCGTGCGCAACCGCCTGGAGACAATCAAGTGGACGGAGGCCGCGGCCGACGCGCGCCCCTTTTTGGAACAGGCAACTGACGCCGATCTGCTGACGCTGGAAAATTTACGACGGGTTATCGGCTGAGGCCACGGGGCAGAGAAGTGTTATACTCTCCGCTTATAACACGCGATGGCTGACCTCTTCGACCACGCCCTCCAGCAGCGCATGACGACTGAATCTCCCCTGGCCGCGCGGATGCGTCCGCGCACGCTCGACGAGTTCGTCGGGCAGGAGGAGATGGTCGGGCCGGGGCGGCTGCTGCGC
>DAOTXG010000365.1:0-2237 GCA_034435515.1 Anaerolineales bacterium | reverse complement strand
TGAATGAAGTGGTCACGGTTGAAGAACTGTTTGCGGCCCAAGAGGCGGTGAAGGCGGTGCATGTGGCCCAGGCGGTCAAAGACTACATCGTCGAGTTGACGCACCAGACCCGCCACCACTCGGACGTATACCTGGGGGCCAGCCCGCGCGGCAGCCTGGCGCTCTACCGGGCCGGGCAGGCCCGCGCCGCCATGCATGGCCGCGATTACGTCCTGCCCGACGACATCAAGGCGCTGGTCCTGCCTGCTCTCGCCCATCGCGTCATCTTAGGCCCTGCCGCCCGGTTGAGCGATCTCAACGCCGAGAGCGTGGTGCAGGAAATCGCCAGGAAAGTCCCGGCGCCCGGTGGAGACCTGGGGCGAATTTCAGCCTGATTTACTGTTGCGCAGACACTAAGGAATGAGAATTAAACAATTGTCCGATTTCCGCTTGTGCATTTTCGCCCTTGCTTTGTCTCGTCCAAAGAGTTACGCTTTACAGTAGCCGTAAGACCTGCCAACTTGATTTGGAGCAGAAAGATGCAACCCTATCCCTCTGAGATTGAACAGGCGATGAAGAAGTATTACGCCACGCTTTCCGAAAAAGATCGGCGTCGCTATGCGGCGGTTGAAGCGCTGAAACTGGGGCACGGCGGGCAAGGCTATATCGCGAAGTTGCTGGGTTGTAATGAAAAGACGGTGAGCCGAGGCTTGGAGGAGTTGGCCGAACTGCCGACCCAGCCGCCGGCAGAACCCTTGCTCCGCAAACCAGGGGGCGGGCGCAAGCGCTATGACGAGGTGCATTCGGACATTGACCGTCAATTTTTGGAGGTCGTGAAAGAGCACACCGCGGGCGACCCCATGGACGAGCGGGTGGTGTGGACCGACTTGACGCCCCAGGAAATTGCCGGATTGTTGGCGAAACAGCATCAAGTGCGGGTGAGCAAGAGTGTGGTGCGTAAACTGCTCCACAAGCACAAGTATCGTCGTCGCCAGGCGCAAAAGAAACAGACGCTGAAATCGGTCGCTCACCGTGATGAGCAATTTACCAAGATTGCGGAGTTGAAAGCCGAATTTCAGGCCACCGGCAACCCGATTATTAGCTTCGATACCAAGAAGAAAGAGTATTTGGGAAACTTCTACCGCGACGGTCATTTGTATACCTTGCAAGAACTCCAGGCCTATGACCACGACTTCAACAGTGAAGCGGACGGGATCATCATTCCGCATGGGATTTATGATTTGCAACACAACCTCGGTTATCTCCATCTCGGCACCAGCAAGGACACCAGTGAGTTCGCTTGTGATTGTATCCGCTCCTGGTGGTATCAACATGGACGCGCCGGCTATCCCCAGGCCACCGCCCTCTTGGGCTTGTGTGATGGCGGCGGGAGCAATCACGCTCGCCATTACATCTTCAAGGAAGACCTGCAGAAGTTGGCCGATGAGCTGGGGATTGAAATCCGAATTGCTCACTATCCGCCCTACTGTTCCAAGTACAACCCGATTGAGCACCGTTTGTTTCCGCATGTCACCCGCGCCTGCCAGGGCGTGATTTTTTCCAGCGTGGCCTTGGTCAAAGAACTAATGGAAAAGACGAGAACCAGCAAAGGTTTGAAAGTCGTCGTCGAAATCATTGAGAAAGTCTATCAAACCGGCCGCAAAGTGGCCGAAGACTTCAAAATGAACATGCGCATTATCTTTGACACCGTTCTACCTCAATGGAACTATCGTGCCCTGCCAAATCAGACAGTTATTTAATTCTCATTCCTAAATAGGCGACAAATGATGCTACAAGCAATCGTGGTGTAAAACCCAGAATGCGGGTGTAAGCATCTTGAGCATCCCAAAACACTGCGCCAGGCAACATTTGTGCTAGCCAGATGGCAATCACGGCAATTAGATTGCAGATGAAGCCTAACCAAATAACACGGCGCGATACTTTATATCCATATACTTCAGTCAACACATCTCCGAAGATATAGCTAAGCGGAAAGATAATGACTGCTGCAGGAACAATCAAGCCAAATATATTAGACTTCATCGGAAATAACGGATCAAGTTGAAATTTGCCGAGAATACGCGCATTTTCTACATGAATTTGCTTATTTCAGATAACGTCTATTGATTAGCTTGACGGCGATGATATTGGCAATAACAAGACATGTAACGAATATGCCAGCAATGATAGTAAGGCGGTTGAACATGGACTGTTTATTCATTCCGGTTAAATTCCTTTTTTTGTTTTATCGCATAGTC
>DAOTXG010000364.1:0-5640 GCA_034435515.1 Anaerolineales bacterium | reverse complement strand
AGGTCAGGGCGGTGGTCCCGATGGCGATCGGGTCGTCCGCCCCGCCCACGCCGGGAGATGCAGGTCAGGGCGGTGGTCCCGATGGCGATCGGGTCGTCCGCCCCACCCACGCCGGGAGATGCAATCTCCCGGCTGAAAACATGGAAGTCCGGTAAACCGGACTGTATGAAGCGCCAATCGGCTTTAGCCGATTTTCATGCTTTCAGCCGGGGAATTGCATTCCCCGGCTCAGCAGAATCAGCGTTCTCCTCCACTCCGGTCGCCCCGCAGCCGGCCGAGCGCGCCTCCCGGATGGAAACGCAGAAAGTCCTCGCGGGTAAAACCGCGCGCCACCGAGACCGCCAGGGCCAGCGCGTCGCCCAGGGCCAGCATCGCCACGGCGCTGGAGGTCGGCGCGAGGCCGCGCGGATCGGCCTCGTGCTCCACGCCGGTGAGTAGCACCACTTCACTGGCCTGGGCGAGCGGCGACTGGGGCCGGCTGGTGAGGGCGATGAGCCGCGCGCCGATGTCCCGAATAATGGGCAGAATGTGAACCACTTCGTCGCTCGCGCCGGAATGCGACAGGGCGATGACGATGTCGCCGCGTTTCATCATGCCGAGGTCGCCGTGGGCGGCCTCGGCGGCGCTGACGAACAGGGCGTGCGTGCCGGTGCTGGCCAGCGTGGCCGCCAGCTTGCGGCCAATGTGCCCGGCCTTGCCAATGCCGGTGACGACGACGCGGCCCTCGCAATCCAGGATCATCCCGGCCGCCCGCTCAAACTCCGGGCCGATGTGCTGCCGAAGGTTTTCGAGGGCCTGGGCTTCTTCGGTCAAGACGTGCAGCGCCACCTCGTGGATCGTCCGGGCGGTTTGGGCGTCCATACCTCAAGGTGCTACAAGTGAATTTCTCACGGCGGCGCGTCCTCAGCCGGCTGGCGCCGGGCCTATCTGGTTCACACACTCGGCCAGCGCTTCCGCGAAAGGACGCATGAAATCGCCGCCCTGGAGTTCCAGGCGGTAATTGCGCAGGGCGGTGAAGCGCGGACGCGGAGCGGGCCGTCGGACGGAATCACTGGCGATGGGTTTCACCAGCGCCTCGTCCAGCCCGGCGGCGCGGCAGATGGCCTGCGCCATCTCGAACCGCGAGCACAGGCCGCGATTCACCAGATGGTAGGTTCCGTAATCCGGCGCCGTGACCAGGCGGGCAATCCCCTGCGCCACGTCGAACGCCGCGCTGGGCGAGGCATATTGGTCGGCGACCGCCGGAGTCGTCTCACCCTGTCGCAGGGATGCCAGCGTCTGCGTCACGTAGTTTTTGCCCCAGGGCGCGAACAACCAGGTGGTGCGGACAATGTAGTGCTTGCGGCAGAAGGTCCGCACCGCAGCCTCGGCGGCGATCTTGGTGCGGCCATAGACGTTGACCGCCCGCGTCTCGTCGAATTCGGTGTAAGGCAGTTGCTGATGGCCGTCAAAGACGTAATCTGAACTGATAAAGACGAGCGGGCAGTCTCTCTCGCCGCAGGCCTGCGCCACCGCCTGGGCGCCGAGGGCGTTGACGCGCCATGCCGCCTCCGGGTCTTGCTCACAGCGATCCACGTCGGCCAGCGCGGCGGAATGGACGACGAGGTCCGGCGCCTCGCGCTCGACGGCGGCGCGCACTTGAGAGGGTTGGGCAACGTCCAGTTCCGCGTGGGAGGGACAATGGACTGTGTGAGAGGCTGCAAAGACGCAGGTGAGCGCGCGCCCCAGCAGGCCGCTCCCACCCAGGATGAGAACTTTCACGTCAACCTTTGATCGCGCCGATCAGCATCCCGCGCGCCATGTAACGCTCCAGCGCAATGGCCATCGCGATGACGGGAATAATCATGATTAAGATCAGGACGGACATATACCACCACTGCGGGCCGCGCGTGGCGTTTTGGGCGGCCACCGACAGGGGCAGGGTCTGCGCGTTCGCGCTGGTCAGGAAAACCGCCAGCAGGTATTCATTCCAGGCAAAGACCAGCACGAACAAGAACGTTGCGACCAAGCCGGGCAGCGAGATCGGCAACACGATGGACCAAAAAGTCCGATACCGTGAAGCGCCGTCAATGGCCGCGCACTCTTCCAGTTCCAGCGGCACCGTCTGGAAATAATCGCGCATCAGCCAGACGACGATGGGGATGTTGGCCGCCACGTAACTGATGATGAGAGCCGCCCAGGTGTCGAGCAGATCCAGTTGCTGGAACAGAAGGTAGATCGGGATGATGACGGCCACCGGGGGCAGCATGCGCTGGGAGATCAGCCAGAAGGCGATGTCGTTGTTGCCCAAAGCGCGCTGGAAACGGCGCCCGATGGTTTGCAGGAGAACCACGAAGAGCGCCAGGGCCGCGGCCACCGCCAGCGGCCAGGGGAGGCGCAGGTTGAAGGCAATAACCGCCAGAATTACGCAGCCGATGAAGCAAAAAATCGCGCCGACGCGGGGCCGATAGTGGAAACGCGTCAAACCGTAAGCCGCCGCCGAGCCGAGCGCCAGCGCCAGCGTCGAGCTGATCAACGCCACCCCGACCGTGTTCCGGTAGACCCGCAGCGTGTCGTTGCTCAAGTCGCCGACCAGGATGTATTCCCAGGCGTGGAGCGACGGCTGGAAGTCAACAAAGGGAAGATAGACCGGCCCTCGCGCGACGTGGATCGGCAGCTTGAAGGAAGTGACGAGGAGCCAGTAGAGCGGGAACAAGATGACCAGCGCCCAGCCGCCCAGGACGAGGTACGAGAACGCCATCGCCAGGGGCGAGGGCGTGAAAATGGAGCGATAGCGGGAGCGCCGGTTCAACATGGTCTCACCTTCTGTAGACGCACAAGCACCGCAAACTAGCCTGGACCTCGCGCTAGGCCTCCACCAGCCGCTGCCGGACAAAATTGGCATAAGACGCGCAGACAAAGGTCACGACAAACAATAGCATGTACGCCACCGCCGCCGAGCCGCCGATGTCGAGCGTGCGCCAGATGGTGTAGGCGTGTAGGGTCAGGGACTCGGTGGCCGTGCCCGGCCCGCCGTTGGTCAAGACGTTCGGCAGGTCCACGATCTTGAAGGCCTCGATCAAGCGGATCAGGATCAAGGTGCTGCTGATGGGCAGAATCGCTGGCGCGGTGATCTCGCGGAAGATAGTCCAACTGGAGGCCCCGTCCACCACGGCCGCCTCCACCGGTTCGGTCGGCAGACTCTCCAGCGCCGCGACCAGCACGATGAACATGAAGGGCGTCCATTGCCACATGTCGCCGATCATCACCGCCATGCGCGCCCCCCACGGGTTGGTCACCCACGAGGTGTTCGCCAGGCCCATGGCATTCCAGATAGGGAACAGCGGCCCTTTGCTGGTGTCGGTGAGCATGCGGAAGAGGTAAGCGACGCCGACTGGGGTGATCATCATCGGCAGGAGAAACACGACCCGGAAGAACCGCCGGCCTGGGATATGTTGAACGCAGAGCAGGGCCAGCGATAACCCCAGCAGATATTGCACGACGATGCCGACAAAGACGTAGATCAGCGTCACGACCAGCGTCCCCGGCCGCCCCGCCGGGCTGAGCGTATGGACGATGAGCCAGACACCGGCGCCGGCAATTACGCTGCTGACGAGCCGCCCGATCAGCCCTCCCGGCGTGGCCGTTCCGCTGCGGACGTAGCGGACGATCACCCAGATCAGCCACCCGAACACCACGCCAAAGATCAACCACCCCGGCCAGGAGGGCGAGGCTACGACGCCGAGGAAGTGCTCGCGGTCAAGGCCGACGACGAGTTTGGCGTAATTGCTCAGGCCGACAAATGTGAGCTCCACCCCGCCCCGCGCAAATTTGAGGCGGGTCATCGAGATGTACAACGAGACGATCAGCGGGAAAATTGACAGAAAGAGCACGACCAGCACGGCCGGCATGACGAAGGCGGAGGTCGCCATGCGGTCGAGCCGCGCCCGCAAGCGCTCAAACAGCGAGGGGGGCTCAAGGCCCGACCCGGCGGGCGCCGGGCCTTGAGCTTTAGCATAGAGCGACACTGGTTTACTTCGTCACGCCCAGAGTCGCCTGATAGGCGGCGAGCATGGAGTCGCGTCCCAGCTCATCCGTCTTCTGGTTCCAACCGTCGGCGATCTGCTTCATAGTGGCCGCGGCGTCAATTTCGCCGGCCAGGAACTGAGCCAGCGCCGTGTCGAGCACCGTGCCCTGGTAGTACGCGTTCTGCGGGATGCGCAGGTCGAGCACCATGTTGGGGCTGTTCAGGCTGGCCTCAATCGCGCCCAGGTAGTTGCTGGCGGCGGCTGGGCTCATGCCGGCCTTCACCCACACCTCACGGTTGAGGAATTGCGACTGGCGGTAGGGATTGAAGCCGGTCTGCCCGATCGTCACGTCAACGTTGGACTGGGCCGGCGCCGACACGTAGGCGAGGTAGTCGAACGCCGCATTCTTCACGTCGTCCGGCCTGGCCTGGTTGATGGCACCAGACCAGCCGCCGAAGGCCGCGAACGGCGCGTGGTTCACGCCCTGCGCATCGGCGTACGGGCAGGTCGTCGCGTCGCAGGCCACCAGCCTGCCGGTCGCGCGGTCCAGCACCTCCGTGCTGCCCGGCAGGATCACCGCGCCGACTTTGTCCTGCACCACGGATGTCGCTGGGTCAATCGCCAGCGTGCCGATGTCGCCCCAGTCAATCGAGAGCGCGCAGCGGCCCGACGTAAACAGGCCGCGCGTATCGCCCACGTCCAGGTTCAGTTGATCGGGCGGGCCGAGCGTCGAGAGCGCTTTGTAAACCGCCAGCGCCTGAGCGGTAGCCTCGTTGTCGCCGTACAACGGCTGCATGGTTTCTGTGTCGAAGAAGCCGCCCTGGCTGGTGCCCTGGCTCTGCAGGTAGGCCGAGGCAATGGACGAGAACATCCAGTAGGACTGGGCGCTGCGCTTCATGGCCATGCACGTGCCGTAATCCCCCTGGCCGTCGCCGTTCAGGTCCTGGCCTTGAAACTGTTCGGCCAACTCGATGTAGTCCTCCCAGGTGTTGGGCGGGGTCTGGATCAGGTCCGAGCGATAGTACACCATCTGAAAGTCGCCGTCCAGCGGGATGGTGTAGACCTTGCCCTCGTAGGTCGCGCTGAAGTCGCGGAAGAACGGGCCGATGTCGTCCCAGGCCAGCTCCGCATTGGCCTTGACGCGCTCGGTCAGGTCCTCCAGATAGCCGGCGGACACGTAATCGCCCATCCACTGCGGGTCGAAGACGATCACGTCGTAGGAGTTCGTCCCGGTGGAAAAGTCGGTGAGCGCTTTCTGGAACAGATCGCCGAAGGGGACCGTAATCACGTTGATGGTCGCGCCGGTCTGCTCGGCGAACTCCGGCCCGTGGCGTTGGAGCGGCTCGGCGATCTGCGGCCCGGTGAAGGTCAGGATGTTGACCGTGAGGCCCGCGTACTTCAGCGGCGCTTCGGTGGGCGGCGGCGCCGTCACTTCGATGACTTTCTCTACCGGCGTGCCCGCGACGATCTGCGTGACAACCTGCGTCTGGACAATGGTCTGCGGGGTTGGGGCGGCGCAGGAGGCCAATAGGACGACCAGAGCCGCCAGGGCGCCAAGTGCGTTTGCGAGGTGACGCTTCATTCTCTTCTCTCCTTGTTCGTTAATGAATTGAGTCAGATAGACAGAAGCCGG